>JBOHRM010000903.1:0-3702 GCA_050732715.1 Longimicrobiales bacterium | reverse complement strand
TCGGACTGGCGGAACTGGGCACTGCCGACGCCGTCGTCGGCGACGACGAGTTGGAACCGGCCTTCGTGCTCGCCGGAGCGGATGAGGATGCGGCCGTGGCGGCCGTCGGGGAACGCGTGACGGAACGCGTTCGTGATGAGCTCGTTGAGGGCGAGCGCGAGCGCGAAGGCCTGGTGCTCATCGAGGGTGACGGAGCTGCCCTCGAGCTCGAGCGCGATGCGTCGTTCGACGTCCCAAGCCTTGCGGAGGCGCTGGGCGAGTTTCTCGGCGATCTCGTGGATCGGCACGCCGCGATAGTTTTGCCGGCGGAGCGCCTCGTGCACGAGCAGGAACGAGCGGAGTCGGTTTTCGAGGCTGGCGAGCGCCTCGGGTGCGGGTCGCGGCGGCCGGCGGTTCCGCTCCATGCTGAGCAGACCGAGAATGACCGAGAGATTGTTGCGGACGCGGTGGTCGAGCTCGCGCAGCAACAGTGACCGTTCTTCGGCGTCACGGCGGGCCTGCTCGTAGAGCTGATAGTTCTGGTCGGCCAGCTCGCGCAGCTGTTGGTTCGCCCGTTTGATCGCGACCTCGGCGCGGTGAACGCGGAGGCGGGACTCGATGCGGGCGGTCAGCTCGGCGACGTGGAACGGCTTGGCCACGTAGTCGTCGGCGCCGGCGGCGAAGGTGCGCACGACGTCGTCCGGCGAGGTCCGGGCGGTGACCATGATCACGGGCAGGAGCGGGTCGTGCTCGTTCTTGATCTCGTTACAGATCGACCAGCCGTCGCGACCGGGCAGCATGGCGTCGAGCAGGACGAGCTCGACCTCGGGGAGGAATGCGAACGCCTCCTCGCCGCGTGCGACCGAGATGACGCGGAAGCCCTGAGCCTCGAGCAGGTCCGTGAACATTTGGCGCGCGAGCGGCTCGTCATCGACGACGAGGATCGTCGCGGGTTGGACCCGGCGTGGCTGGGGCGGAGACCCGCTTATTGGCGCGAGCCGTGCTGGCGCGTGCCATGACCTTCCGGCGGCGTGCGAGGGCGTAGCCATCGATCCTGCGGAGCGTGTTTACTCCTGTTTCTGCAGCAGTGGTGCGGCGAGCAGGATCTTGCGCGCGAGGTCGACCATCGGCGTGTTCTTGTCCTGACTCGTCTTCTGCAGGAAACGGTATGCTTCGCGCTCGGAGAACCCACGCGAGTCCATGAGCAGGCCCTTGGCGCGCTCGACGATCTTCCGCTCTTCGAGCTTGAGCTCGAGCATGTCGCGTTGCTTGCGGGTATCGATCCATTCGTCGAAGCGGGCGCGTGCGACGGCGATCGCCGGGGCGAGGTCATCGGGATCGACGGGTTTGACCAGGTAGTGGAACACGGGGGCGCGCGTCGCTTCCTCGACGGTCCGCGCATCGCTGTACGCGGACAGGATGATGATCGGTATCGCGCGTTCCGCGGCGATCTCGTGGGCAGCCTCGGGCCCGGTCATCGACGGCATGCGGATGTCGAGGAACGCGAGGTCGGGCCGAGTCTGGCGCGCGAGCTCGACGGCCTCGCGTCCGTTGACGGCGGTGGCGACGACCTGATGGCCCAGGGTCTCCAGCTGGCTCGTGAGTGCCAGGTTGTGAAGGGCCTCGTCGTCGGCGATCAGGACGCGCAGCGAATCAGACATAGGGCACTCCTTGCGAGCAGGTGATCACCGCGCGCGCTCCGCTCGACCGGCGGCCGAGAAGCGCAAATGCGCCCTACCAGCGGAGCATCGGCAAAGGCGCATTTCGACCTCGGGTGTTCACGTGAGCGTGCGACCAAAGTGCGACCGCGTCGAACGGAACGCAAGAGCCGTGCGCAACCAAGGAACGACGGCGGTTGTGATTACGTAAGTGTGCTTAACGGCCACTCTGCGGAGTTGTCGCGTTGCGGGTTGCGGGTTCCCATCCCCACCCCGATGAGTTACCGGTTGCGAGTTGCGCGTTTCGTCACGCGTCAACCCGCAACTCGCAACCCGCAAACCCGCAACCCGAACGAAGTGAACCTGGCCCTGGTCTTGCGCTTCTGGGCTGTAGAAGCCCGATTGCGGGACGAACGGACCGGCGGGGCTGAACGGGTAGTTGCTGATCGAGAATGCACGCCATCCTCTTATTGCTGCTGCTGTCGTCGGGCGGGATCGCTCAGAGCGCTGCCCAGCTCGGTCGCGCGGATGATGCGCCCGAAGCGACGGCCGCGATTACGGCTGCGGCCGCGACGTTGCGCGGCGACCTGGATCGCGTGATCCGCGCGCCCGGCTGGCGTAACGACGCGTGGAGCGTGCTCGTCGTGTCGCTCGAGAACGGGGACACGCTGTTCAGCCGATCGCCGGACGAGGCGCTCGTGCCCGCGTCGAACGTGAAGCTGTTCACCACGGCGGCAGCGCTCTACTACCTTGGCGGCGACTACCGATTCAGTACGTTCCTCCTGGCGGATGGCCCTGTCCGCGACAGCGTGTTGTACGGTGATCTCGTGATCTACGGGACGGGCGACCCGACGATCGCGGATCGGTTCGGCTCGAAGAACGCGGTGTGGGAGGCGTTCGCGGACACGCTCGTCGCGGCCGGCATCCGCGAGGTCCGTGGCGCGGTGGTGGGCGATGCGTCGTATTTCACTGGGCCGGGCAGCGGCGTGGGTTGGCAGCTGAGCTACATCGACGCGTCGTACGCGGCGCCGGCGAGCGCGCTGTCGTTCGCCGAGAACATCGCGGTGCTCGAGATCCGGCCGGCCGAGCAGACCGGCTGGCGGCCGGTCGTGAGCTTGATCCCGGGCGGCGAGGGGATTGGCATCGTGAATCAGGCGACGACGGTCGCGCGCGGTCGGACGCGCATCCGCGCGTTTCGTAGCGAGTACGGGGGACCGCTCAGGATCAACGGGCAGATTGCCAGGAACAGCAAACCCGTGATGCGATGGGTGCCGATTTCGGACCCCGCGCGTTACGCCGCGGCCGCGTTCCGTGAGGTGCTCGAGGAGAGCGGTATCGCCGTGACCGGGGGCGTCCGGTCGGCCGAGCGGGCGCAGGATTCGCCGGTCACCGGGCGCACGGTTTTCGCGCCCGCGTTCGACCAGGCCGCACCCGTCCGTGTGCTGGCGATCCACAATTCGCCGCCGCTCCTCGAGATCCTCGATGTCATCAACAAGAAGAGCCACAACCTGCTCGCCGAGCAGGTGCTCCGAGCGGTCGGCCGCGTTGCCGCGGGAGACGGCAGCGTGAACGGCGGTGTGAAGGCGATCCATCACATGCTCGAGCACGGCGCGGGTATCGAGGCGGTGACGCCCGATCAGCTCACGCTGTTCGATGGGTCGGGCTTGTCGGCCGAGAATCGAGTGACGGCCCGCTCGCTCGTCCAATTGCTCGCGTTCGTCGAGCGGTCGACCCTATGGGAGAGCTTCTGGTCGACCTTGCCCGAGGCGGGCGTCCGACGCGGCGGCCTCGGCCGAATGGGGCAGACGCCCGCCGCCGGGAACCTGCGCGCGAAAACCGGCACGATCAACCGCGTGTCCGCGTTGTCGGGATACGTGACATCGGCCGATGGCGAGCGTTTGGCGTTCAGCATCATCAGCAACAACGTGCCATCGACGTGGCGTGCGAAGCGCGTCGAGGACGCGATCGGTGCGCGGCTCGCATCGTTCAGACGGGCGGCCAGGGCCGGGCCGTCCAGAGGTGCGATCACCGAGGCGCCGGCTCCGGCGCCCGCGCCGGCCCCGGC
>JBOHRM010000902.1:0-5527 GCA_050732715.1 Longimicrobiales bacterium | reverse complement strand
CGGGAACACCGCGAGGCCCCTTTCCCATTGCTGGCTCCGTGCGCTAATGCCACGACCGCGCTCTCAAACCCTCTATTATTAAAGACCGGCGAGCGGGGGCCGATGTGATTTTGCAGACTCGTTGAGACCAGCCTCACACTCGATGAGACTAGCCTCAGACTCCGTGAGACTGGATTTGGTGGTGGCCAGCCGTTAAAGACCACGGTATCGCTGCCCAAACCCTCTATTACTAAGACCGCTGAGCGGGTCCGAGTACGTACGCGGGGGCGTCCGGCCGTCAGAGTTGCCATGCGGAGCTGTAGGGTCGCCGCGGTCGGAAGCTCGGGGGGCAGGCGGCGAGGGCGTTCGCCTCATAGTAGAGGCGCACCGCGTTCCAGAGCGGGTCCTCCGCCCGCCAAACGTGCTCTGATCCCCAGAGATCAAGCGCGAGGAGTGCTTCCGCAACGCCGACTGGCCAGTCCGCGAGGACGTGGACCGCGAGCGTGATCGCGTGCCGCCGGTCCTCGGTGTCCAGCTGTATCGGGCTAGCGACGGACGCTCGTTCCTTTTCGCGCCACGAATACGCGAGCTGGTAGCGGGTACAGAGGTCCGGCCAAAGCAGGCGGGCACTCGATCCGCCGGTGGTGAGACGGACAAGATCATGCACATAGCCCAGATACCTGTTCGGGTGGGTTGGACCGAGTGTGCCGACGACCATTTCCTGTCCGAGGAGCACCCAATCGATGCGCCGTTGGGCGGCAATCTCCACCTCGTTCACTGCGTCCGCTGACTCGGCTTGGCGCAGGTCGTGACCACACCGGTTGCAGAGTTCCGGACTGAGGCTAGGCAGGGATAACGCACTTCCGCAGGCGGGGCATCGATCCATCAGGCGCCGGCCGTGGCGGACACACAGCGTTACGCAGGCCAGCCGCCACGCCCGTCGGATGTAGGGCACGTCATCGGCTGCAAGGCAGGAGGGACAATAGAGTGCCGTGCGAAACGTCGCTCTCGCGCCCTGTTCGGATGCCACCGAGAGGCGCCACTGGCGTAGCTCCTTCCCGAGCAGCATCGCCTCGATGTGCGCCCGCGCCGTCCCTGTCTTTCGCGTCACGAGTTTCAAGAGCTCGGCGGGAGGTGCGCTGTCGAGGTCCGCGGGTTGGCGGCCGGGTCCGGCGTCGACGGCGCGCAGGAAGTCGTGTGGCGAAAGTGCGTACGCGGCGGCAATGCGGCAGATCCATGAGGAGAAGAGTTCATCGGGTTGTGGGGCAGGCCGGATGGGCCAGAGCGTCCCGGAAAGGCGTCCCGCCGGATTGACCAGCTTGCCGGCCGGTGGCCCAGGCGCATTCGCCGCGCCGTGGCTCAGCGTGCCGATAACGGAGCGAGCAGCTACGCCTCTGGTTTCCATTTCCTGGCGGAAGGCGCGGTCCAGTCAATCCGGTCCAGGAGCGCCGCGTCGATGCACTCGTGCCCGCTCCGGATCGCCTCTGCGGCCGCAAGGGCGATGAGAGAAGCGATCTCGCCAATCGTCCCCTCGCTCAAGGCCAGGATGCGTTCGCTGACGGCCGGATCGGTGAGCGTCGAGGGGCGCCTGAGCGGCAATCTCGAGCTAAAGCTCACGAGGAGCCGCAGATAATCATCGCCGGGCGTCCAGCGTCGCAGCGTCATGGGCATGAAGCGCCGCGCAAGCTGTGGCTCGCTCGCAATCACGTGGAAGGCATCTTCGGTCCCGGCCCCCACGATCGGAATCTGGAGTTCATTGCTGAGGTGCTTGAGCACGTTGAGGAAGATGCGTTGCTTGACCGGTGGACCCGTGAGGACCTGCTGTATCTCGTCAACGAGCAGCATGCGGGCCCCCAGCCCCCGAAGCACATTGATCACTTGCCGATACTTCGCCGACGCAGGATCGCGGTCGCGTTGGGGGGCGTGCACGTAGTCCAGGATCGATCCGTAGAAGCGCGTCTCCTCGGGGACCGGAGGAGCGAGGATGCTCACGACCGGTACCGCCGCAGCGCTTCGCGAGGCGTGGTCGAAGGCGGCGTGGCGGCGCACGAAGCGCGCGAGTAGGTGAGTCTTGCCATTGCCGCTCTCGCCGACGACGAGAAGGTTGGGCATGCGGGTCGTGGGTGGGTGCGCGAGCAGGTCCTCCATGCGCTCCAGTATCCGGTTCGCCCGCGTATAACCAATCCAGGTCGGGTTCTGTACGTGCCGGATGCGCTCTGCGTCACTCGACTCGCCCATTCGCCCATCCTTGCCGCCCTCGTGCTCGATCGCCGGCGAGGAGGCCGAGTTTGCTGGTTCCGAGGGCGGCGCGATCGTCATGACGTCTTCCTGTGTGAGATGCCGGCGCTCTAGGGCGTCCGGCAGGGTGGTGGTGGCCGGCTCGCCCAGTAGGGCGTGGGTTCTAGCTCTTCGACCTCAAAAGGCACGATCTCAGCTGGGGGCGGCGGCGGATTCTCCGGTACGGTGAGCGTCGTCTGCGGTCCCGGCGACGAGAGCGCTGGCGAAGACTCGGAGTGCTGTTCTGAACGAGCCTGCTCGTGCAAGCGCCGGCGCTGTCGCGCTCGCCTGACCTTCGTTGTCTCTCGCTTCGCCGCATCCTCCAGCGCACGAAGACGCGTGTACGTTTCGAAAATGGCTGCCTCGTTGACCGCGCGCTGGCCTTCAGCCTTGACCGCTCGCTGTGCCTCCCGAAGCTCCCAGAGCGAAATCGGCGGGCGGGCCCGGTTACGGTAAGGCACGCGGAAGTATTGTTTCAGGTCAGGGTCCCAGAAGTGCAGCACGCTTACGTCGCGTGGGTCGCGGCGGAATAGAAGCTTCCGGCGAGCCCGTCGGTTCCGGGGATCGCGGGCGTGAACGAAACGTCGAAGCGCATCGCTGTAGTAGTGTACGCTGTCCACGACGACGCCGGTCGGCTGCACCACCCGCTCGACAAAAGGCAGGAAATCGAGTCGCAGTCTCTCCGGGTCGCTTGGCAGACGCGGAGCACCCAAGGCCGGCCGCACACCGTCGCCGGCGAGCCCCTGCTCGTACGCCGTGCGGGGTGTGGTGCCGAGCGCGCTGTGAATCCGCTCGTGGTAGACGCCCAGGAGAAAGGTGGCGACATAAGCCTCGAGCTCCCCGAGCGTAAAGACTGCTTTCCCTTCCGCATCGTAGTCGCCCCGATCCTCGACGTTTGCAAATGTGGTCCCGGGGAGTCCGTGCAGTTCGGTGAGGATCGTGCCCAAGAGCCGCTCGATGTACGCCCCGTAGTGCGGCGTAGCCACAAGCCGCCATTCCAGTGTGATCCCGTACTCGGCACAGGCACGCGCGAGCATGGAGCCGCGGAATTCCTTGGCATTGTCCGCCTGCACCATGGCAGGCAGGCCATGGCACGGCCACAAGAGATCCAGGTGACGTGCCCGCAGCCACGGCTCCTTGGGCAGGATCGCCTGCGTGAGACAGAGACCCACCGAGGCGGCGCTCGGCGGGTCGAGTGAGACGTAGAAGCCCGCCGTCGTGCGTGTCGAGACGTCGATCGCAAGCGTGATCCATGGCCGCCCAATCGGCCGTCGCATGACATCGTCGACGACGATCACGTCCAATTTGGTGTGGTCAATCTGAACCACGCTCAGCGGGCCCGTGAGCTCCTCTTCGGGGAAACGGCCGGGCTTGGGCTGGAAGTGTTCCTGCGCCGCGCGCCGACCGTGGCGGCGCTTGACCCGGCGTTCCTCGGTGATTTCGGCAATACGCCTCTCCACCGTGCTCCGGTGCGGTGCCGGCAGCCCGGCGAGGTGGCAGCGCCGGGCAATCTCGATCGTCGTCTGCGCTACCGACGGTCGCTCCTGTCGGAGGTAGTGCGCCTCAATCGTCTCACCCAGGATGCTCTCCACGTCGGGCGGCATGTGTCGGCGAATGCGCTCTCCTCGCCGCGAATAGGGGAGCAGCGACGACGTCCGGCCGTCGCGCTCGTAGCGCTGAATCCAGCGGTAGAGGGTCGCTGTCCCGACACCGGCCTCCTCCGCCAATGCATCTATGGCCGTCCGCGTCCGCGGGCCCTCCAGCGCTCGACGGACAAAGGCAGCACGCCGCTCGGCTTCAGCCCAGGCCGCAGCGGACACTTCGGCAAGATCGGGCGGCCCGTTCGCCGGTGGCCGATCACTCCCGTGCATCCGCGCCCGTCCGGTAGGAATGAAGCCATATCGGGTCACCCTGGAGGGACGGGCCCGCTTCATAGCCCCGGTGATAGATCGCCGTCTGCATGGTGAGCGGCACGGTGTAGTCGGCGACGAGCTGGCCCGTAGCGAGAAGGTGCCAGAGCCCTGGAATGCACCAGCTGTAGTCCGAATGCGCACCCCGACCCGGGCCCTCGGCTACGGCTGCAAGGAGCTGGTCAGCGGGCTCACTGCCACGTTCCTCCACACGGCGAACAATGCGTGCCAGTCGCTCGGTTCGCGCCGGATGCGTTCGGAACGGTAGGAGGAAGCGGGCGTTTTGCAGATACGGCGAGCGGATGTGACGCTCCGTTAGCAGACGGAAGCACCAGCCCCGTTCCCTTGCGTAGCGCCGGGCGGCCCGGAACTTCGCCACGACGGCGCGGCGCTCGACCGCACTATAGCGCTTCACATCTGTGCGATACTTGACCTCGCAGAGGAGCGGCGCGAGTGAGGAGCCATCTGGGTGTTGACGGTGGATCAGGACATCGGGCGTATACGTGTGCGCGCGCCCGCTTTCGTCCACGTAGGGAATTCGGATGGGCTGTACCTCGTAGGCGGCGGCCACCGGAGCAAACTCGAGGACGAGTAGGAGATCGCGCTCGAGCGTAGACTCGAACGCTGCCTCTCCCACGCACTTCGTCCCGGCAACGCGCCCCGTGAGGCTGCGGTGACTCGGCGGAATTCGTCGGACGGGCATGCCTCTTCATCCGCGCGAGTGCGGGCGCGCCTTGCATGCCGGGTACGGAGCGCTCAACGTCGTCGCTTCGGCCGACCGGAGGCATCCACTCCGCGCTGTCGGAGAAGTTCGTGGTTGAACGCCGAGATCCGCTC
The DNA here is from genome assembly GCA_050732715.1 of Longimicrobiales bacterium. Classification (GTDB taxonomy): domain Bacteria; phylum Gemmatimonadota; class Gemmatimonadetes; order Longimicrobiales; family RSA9; genus JBOHRM01. The sequence continues at coordinate 524 of JBOHRM010000902.1, read as the reverse complement.
GATCGCCTCCAGCCAACGCTTGTAGTTCCCGATCCAAGCCTCGGCGACCGGAACGAGCCTTTGCGGCAGACTCACCTGCGAAGTCCTGCCCCCGGGCAGCGACAGGCCCACGTAGGTCGTCCGGTGGCCGGGGTCATCCGGATCGGCACAGTGACAGCTCGCCTTTCCGCAACGCACGGCACGCTCGAAGAGGCTCGCCCGTAGTAGCTCTCCGATGGGCGGCAGATCGTGTACGAGCCGTCTGCGCTCTCGCTGGACCTCCTGAGTGTCGCTGTCCATGTCTTACATTATATGAACCGTAAGACACAGACGCAACCCCTCCGCTCTCCTGACGCTCCCTTCTCGCGTGGGCGGCTCGAATACAGTCTCATCGAGTCTGAGCCCGGCGCACAATCAGTCTCACGCAGTCCGAACCCAGTCTCGGCAAGTCTGCGCAAATTATCCCGAAAACCACCCCGCCAGTCTCATCGAGTCTGCGTATTCACAACAGCGGGGCGTGGAGGAGCAGATCACCTTCGATAGGG
>JBOHRM010000901.1:0-3891 GCA_050732715.1 Longimicrobiales bacterium | reverse complement strand
CACTAGCCCCGCGCGTCCCTTTCGCACCAGCGGGTTCGCTCTGCCTGCTCCATCGCCCTATCCGCGTGTGCGATCCCTCCATGGCCGCGGCGAACGTTCGACAGACACCTTGCCCCCAACTGGGTCGAGTAAAAGGAGAGGATGCCGAATCAGCCAATGCCGCCTCAACGCGGCACCAGCGAACCGTTGAAACTCGGAACTCGGAACTCGGAACCGACGGCGCCGAAGGTCGACGAAGGGGCTGGGGTGAGCGGAGTGGGGAGTCCTCTAGGAACCATTTCTACTCAATACAGGGACAGGCCCGTGGGTGTGCTGCGTGCACCAGACGCGGGCAAGACGGTGGCGCTCGCCGGATGGGTGCACCGCCGCCGGGACCTCGGCGGCCTGATCTTCATCGATCTGCGCGACCGCAGCGGCCGTGTCCAGCTCTCGTTTGGGCCGGACTGGACGCCGGCGGCGGTGCTCGAGCGGGCGCGCTCGCTCGGCGCCGAGTGGGTGATCTCCGTCAGGGGCGAGGTGGTGGCGCGACCGGCCGCAGCGGTGAACCCCGAGCTGGGCACCGGCGAGATCGAGGTGCGGGTCGCGGTGCTGGACGTGCTGTCCGAGGCCGAGACGCCGCCGATCCCGGTCGCGCTCGGCCCGACGGAAGAGCTGCCCGCCGAAGAGCTGCGCCTCCGGTACCGTTACCTGGACCTGCGACGCGAGGCGCTCCAGAACGCGCTCGGCATGCGGCACCGCACGGTCCAAGCGGTCCGCCGCCACCTCGGCGCGGAAGGGTTTTGGGAGATCGAAACGCCGATGCTGACGCGGCGCACACCGGAAGGCGCGCGTGACTACCTCGTGCCGAGCCGCGTCCACCCAGGTGAGTTCTACGCGCTCCCGCAATCGCCGCAGCTCTACAAGCAGCTCCTGATGGTGTCGGGCTACGACCGGTATTTCCAGATCGCGCGTTGCTTGCGCGACGAGGACCTGCGCGCCGACCGGCAGCCCGAGTTCACGCAGATCGACGCCGAGATGTCATTCGTCACCGAGGACGACGTCTTCGACGCCGGTGAGCGTATGATCGCGGCGGTGTGGAAGGAGGTGCTCGGCATCGATCTCGAGCGGCCGTTCCCGCGACTGACCTATCAACAGGCGATCGAGCGGTACGGCACCGACAAACCCGACTTGCGGCTCGGCATGGAGTTCCAGGACCTGACCGATCTGCTGCAGGCTGCCGAGTTCCGGCTGTTCCAGCAGGTTCGCGAGAACGGAGGCCGCATCCGCGGCTTCGTCGCGCCGCAGGCCGGCGCACGGCTGTCTCGCAAGGAGCTGGATGAGCTCGACGTCGTGGCACGAGCCGCCGGCGCGCCAGGCGCGCTGTGGGTTCGCCGCTCCGACGCCGGCCTCGGCGGCAAGTTCGCGAAGGCGCTGCCCGAAGGGATCGCGACCGAGCTGATCGACCGTGCCGGGATCGACCCCGGCGACCTGCTCGTCGTGCTGGTCGGCCGGTTTTCGGGCGTGCCCGATCGCGCGGCCGGCGTGGCGGCGAGATCGGCGCGGGACATGGCGGGGATGGGCAGGGGACCCGGCGCCGAGGTCGCGCTCGATGCGTTGCGCCGGCACCTCGGCGCGAAGCTCGGCCTCGCCGGCGCCGCGGCACACCACTGGCTGTGGGTCACGGAGTTCCCGCTGTTCGAGTGGGACACCGACGGAGGGCGGCTGGCGGCCGCGCATCACCCGTTCACAATGCCCCATTTAGAGGACATTCCGCGGCTGAACGAGCACGTGCCGGACGCCAAAGCGCTCGATTCTGCGAGTGCCGCGGCGCTGTTCGCCGAGGGCCTGCGGTCCCGCGCGTACGATGCGGTGTATAACGGTCATGAGTTGGCCAGCGGCTCGATCCGTATCCACGATCTCGGGATTCAGCGCCGGGTGTTCCACGCGCTTGGGATCAGCGAGACCGAAGCGGAGGCGCGGTTCGGGTTCCTGCTGGAGGCGTTCCGCCACGGCGCGCCGCCGCACGGCGGCTTCGCGTTCGGTGTCGACCGGCTGGTGATGCTGTTGGCTGGTGCATCGAGTCTACGCGACGTGATCGCGTTCCCGAAAACGACCGCAGCGAGGGCGCTGTTCGAGGGCGCGCCATCGGCCATCGGTGACGCCGAGTTGCGCGAGCTGCACATCACCCGGATCCCGGAACCGGAACCCGAGAACCGGGAACGGGCAACCGGGAACCGTGAACCGAAACGACATTGAAGGAAGGAGTCCGGGACAGCATTGGATAGCACGACGGTCGAACATCGTTTGACCGCCGAGGGCGCGGATTTTCTGCTCCTGGCGGGTGTGAACGACGCGAACCTGCAAGAACTCGCCCGCCTGTCCGGCTGCCGCGTCATCCTGCGCGGCGATGACCTGATCCTGTCGGGCGGTGCGTCCGATGTCGAGCGGACCGTGCCCGTCGCGGAGCGGCTGATCCAGCACGCGCGGATGTCCCGGCCGTTCGGCACGGATGACATCCGCCGCACGTTCGAGGGCGGTGCGCCTCCAATGAAGGGCAACGGCTCGGCCGTTCGCCACGACGAGGGGCAGATTCTGCTGGCGGGGCTGAAGAAGCTCATCGCCGCGAAGTCGGCCGGTCAGACGACGTATCTCGAGGCGATCGCGCGCAATGACATCGTGGTTGCGATCGGTCCCGCGGGCACGGGCAAGACCTATCTCGCGGTGGCCGCGGCCGTGGATGCGCTGCGCAAGAATCGCGCGAAGCGCATCGTCCTCGCGCGGCCCGCGGTCGAGGCGGGCGAGAGCCTGGGCTTCCTGCCGGGCGACATGCAGGAGAAGGTCGACCCGTACCTGCGCCCGCTGTATGACGCGTTGCAGGACATCATGCCGGCCGACTGGGTACGCCGGAATCTCGAGGCGAGAACGATCGAGATCGCACCGCTCGCGTATATGCGCGGCCGTACGTTGTCCGATGCGTTCGTGATCCTGGACGAGGCGCAAAACGCGACGACCGCGCAGATGAAGATGTTCCTGACGCGGCTGGGATTGAACTCGCAGGTCGTCGTCACGGGTGACAAGACGCAGATCGACCTGCCGCGCCGGGACGATTCGGGCCTGCTCGAGATCGAGCGCATCCTGCACGGCATCGAAGGCATCAGCTTCATCTACCTCGACGAGCTCGACGTCGTGCGGCATCGTCTGGTGAAGGACATCATCCGGGCGTACGCGACGGACGGCGGGGACCCGCGGGAGGCCTGATCCGTGAGCCCTCGTTCGGAGCTCCGCGGCTCGCCGTCGGTGCGCGGCAGACCACCGGCCCAGGCATGGCCGGCCGTCCAACATCACGGTCTGCGCATCGCATTGCTCGTGTTGCTGGCGGCATCGACATACCTGCTGTTCCCCGTCTCGCCGATGCCGGACCTGCCAGACCTTCAGGTCGGCGACATCCATGACGAGGACGTCATCGCGCGTGTCGATGTCACGGTCTACAAATCCGAGGCCGAGCTGGCGCGCGACCGGTTCGAGGCGGCCGCGCTCGTGGCGCCGACTTTCGTTTACGACTCGGCGGCGATCGACACGATGCGGACACAGATCGCGCAGTTCACGGCGTACGTGGACAGCGCGATCGTTCGACCCGATGACGAAGCCGGCGCCATAGCCCGGCTGAGGCAGGTGCTGAACGCGCACTCGCTGCCCTCCGGCGACGACGTGGTCACGCTGCTCATGTCGCCGTCCTCGCGGAGCGCGCTCTGGGGCTCGCTCGACCGCACGTCGAGCGACGACATGACCGCGGGCGTCGCGAACGCTCAGGTGCTCGATGAATACACCGCGTCACAGGTCCGCGTGGTGCAGGACGGCGGCGACCGGCTCGTCGATCGCGACTCGGTGTTCGTCCAGGCCGAGCTCCACCGC
>JBOHRM010000900.1:0-4330 GCA_050732715.1 Longimicrobiales bacterium | reverse complement strand
CGGGATGGCGGCCACCCAACCGCGGCATCTTGCCGATGATCAGCCACAGCGCCACCGCGCCGACGGGCAGATTGATGAAGAAAACCCAATGCCAGCTCAGCAGGTCGGTGATCACGCCTCCAGCGAGCGGGCCGATCACGCTCGAGATCCCCATCACGGCGGCGATCAGGCCCATGTACTTGCCTCGCTCACGTGGCGGATAGAGGTCCCCGATCACCGTCAGTGCCGTCGTGAACAGCGACGCCGCGCCGATTCCCTGCACCGCGCGAAAGAGGATCAGCATCACCGTGCTCGGTGCGAACCCGCAGAGAAACGAGCCCAGTAGAAAGAGCCCTACGCCCCAGAGCAGGATCGGCTTGCGGCCATACACGTCGGAGAGCTTCCCCCAGATCGGCATCATCACGGTGGACGCGACCAGATATGCGGTCGTGATCCATGCGTAGAGTGCCGCGGGGATGCGAAGGTCCTCCTGGATCGCGGGGCCGGCCGTCGACACGATCGTCTGGTCGAGACCCGCGAGCAGCAGGGCGACCAGCGTGCCGGCCAGGGCGAGCGTGCGCTCGGATCGGCCGAGCGCACCGGGCCGCGATTCCTCCGGTACGCCCGCGGGCAGCGGATAGGATGTAGCTGATTCCATCAATACACTCAGGCTGTGTCGACATAGCAGATCCGGGTCGCCACGGTCGACGGTCGGCCTATGAATCCGAACACGGCACAACCAGTTTCCACCGCAGTTGCCGCGCCGCGCAGTGCTCGCCTAAGTTGGCCTACGCTGTCGGCCCGAGGCGTCATGGCGCTCGACGCGATCCCTGATCCAAGGTTTCATCGCCCCGACCAGGAGGACCCCGATGCGTACAATCGGTTGCTTCGTTCTGATGAGCGGCTTCGCGGCGGCGATCCCCGTGGCGGCCCAGCAGCCGCAGGGCGGCGCCCCGAGCGTTCTGCTCGAGGCCGAGCCCGCGTCGATCGTTGTCACGGTGGGTGACTCCGTGCCGCTCCGTATCACCGTGCGTGACGCACAGGGCGCGACGGTGTCGCCGCCGTTGCGTGTCTCGGCCCCGCGCCGCGCGGTCGACGTGCGCGCATGGCGCGAGACCGGGTATGTCAAGGGACTCGCCGCGGGAACGTACGAGATCGTCGCGTTCGCGCTGGACGATTCGGGCCAACGCCCAACAGCGTCGCTCACCGTGCCGGTCACGGTCCGCTGGCCGGCGGTCACGCAGCTCGTGATCCACCAGGACGATGGCCGGCTGTACGAGGGCGCGATGATCCGACACACCGCCGAGGCGTTGCACGCCGACGGCTCACCGCGGCCCGACGCGAACGTGCGCTGGTCCAGCTCGGACCCGAGCGTCGCGACCGTCGACCCGTACGGCCAGGTCACGGCCACCGGCACGGGCGCCGTCACGATCGAGGCGGGCTTCGAGAACGTGACCGGTTCGGTGACGTATGACGTCGCACCGTTCCCGGCGGCCCGCATCGAGCTCACGGGTGGCGCCGATGAGGTCCGCACCGGCGACGTCCAGACGTTCACCGCCACCGCGTACGACGCCGGAGGCCAGCCGATCGAGGACCTGCCGATCGCCTGGTCGCACCGGTTCACGCCGGCGCCCGGCATCGCCGCGCCACAGTCGCCCGGTCAGCTCGACGGCAACCGCTTCGTCGCGGACGTGCCTGGCGTGTTCACGGTGGTCGCGAGCGCGGGACCGCTTTCGGCCACCCGCTCGTTCCGCGTGCGCCAGCGCGACGTCGTCCGCCCCGTCGAGGTGCTCGGCCAAGGACGCATTACCGACCACTACACGAGCGACGTCTGGCCGTGGCAGGGCGTCGACGGCCGCGACTACGCGATGACCGGATCACGTCAAGGCATGAGCCATGCCTACGTCTGGGACATCACCGACCCAACCGACATCATCAAGACCGACTCGATCATCGTCGACGCGCGCTCGGTCAACGATGTGAAGATCTCACCCGACGGCCGCTACGGCGTCGTCACACGCGAGGGTGCATCGAATCGTCGCAACGGCGTCGTCATCCTCGACCTCGCCGATCCCGCGCACCCGAAGATCGCATCGACGTTCGATGAAGGCCTGACGGGCGGCGTCCACAACGCATTCGCGACGAACGACTATCTGTTCGCGCTCGCCGGCGGAGACAAGTACGTGATCCTCGACGTACGCGACATCTACGATCCGAAGTACGTCAGCGAATACGATCACCCGGATAGCCGCATCCACGATGTCTGGGTGCACGACGGCATCGCCTACTCCGCGGAATGGGAGACCGGCGTGGTGGTGGTCGACGTCGGCAACGGCCGCTGGGGCGGCACGATCGAGGAGCCCGTGTTCGTCACCGCGTTCCCGCTACCGACAGGCAGGACGCACGCGGTGTTCCCCTACTACTCGCAATCCGCGAACCGATTCTATCTCTTCGTAGGCGACGAGATCATCGGCAGGCCCGGCCGGGCGTGGCAGGGCACGGGCCCCGACTTTCGCATGCCATACGACCCCGAGACCGGTCGCGGTGGCTATCCGCGCGCGACGGCGGGATACATACAGATCGTCGACTTCACCGACCCCGAGAATCCCGAGATGGTGGCACGCTATGAAGTCCCCGAGTACGGCACCCACAACATTTGGGTCGAGGACGACATCCTGTACCAAGCGTACTACGAGGGCGGCGCGCGCATGGTCGACGTTTCGGGCGAGCTGATGGGCAACCTGTACACGCAGGGCCGCGAGATCGCGGTCTTCAAGGCGCACGACCCGCGCGCCTGGATCGCGAACGCGCCGGCGGCGTGGTCGGTCATTCCGTACAAGGGGAACATCTTTTTCTCGGACAACACGAGCGGGCTTTGGGCGGTCCGGCTTGCGCCGCCCGAGGTGACGTCATGAGGTTCCGGATTCCGGGTTCCGGGTACCGGGTTGCCCCGCCACTCATCCCCGCCAATCCCGTTCGCTGTTTCATGGCATCATGAGAATACTCATCGTCGGGCACGGCGGCCGCGAGCACGCGCTCCTTTGGAAGCTGCGCCAGGACGCGCCGGACGCCAACCTGTTCGTCACCCGCGGCAACGGCGGCACGCGCGCGCTCGCGACCGCGATCCCGTTCGATCCTGCCGACGCCTCGGCGCTCGCCGAATGGGCCGACGGGAACGAGATCGACCTCACCGTCGTCGGGCCGGAGGCAGCGCTGGATGCCGGCATCGCTGACGAGTTCGCGGAGCGGCGGCTTCCGTTGTTCGGACCGCCACGCGAGGCCGCCGCGATCGAGACGTCGAAGGCCTATGCGAAGTCGCTCATGGCGCGCGCCGGCGTGCCGACCGCGGCGTTCGGCAGCTTCACCGACGCCAGCGCCGCGGAAGCGTTCATCCGCGAGCGCGGCGCGCCGATCGTCGTCAAGGCGTCCGGCCTCGCCGCGGGCAAGGGTGCCGTCCTTTGCGACGACGTCGACGCCGCGATCGATGCAGCGCGCGGCATGCTCGTGCACCGCACGTTCGGAGACGCGGGCCGCACCGTCGTCATCGAGGAACGCCTCGAAGGGGAGGAGATGTCGGTGTTCGCGCTGACGGATGGCACGCACGTGCTCGATATGATCCCCGCGCAGGACTACAAGCGCATCGGCGAGGGGGATACGGGCCCGAACACTGGTGGGATGGGCGCGTGCGCGCCCGTGTCGCTGTCGAGCGACGCGCTGCGCGACCGGATCCGTCGCGACATCTTCGAGCCGACGCTCGCGGCGCTGCGCGACGACGGCCGTGTCTACCGCGGACTGCTCTATGCCGGCTTGATGATCACCGACGACGCCCCGCGCGTCATCGAGTTCAACGCCCGCTTCGGCGACCCCGAAACGCAGGCGCTGTTGCCCCTGCTCGAATCGTCGCTGCTCGAGCCGATACGCGAGATCGCGAACGGCGGATCGATCGCCGGCGCCTCGCTCGAATGGCGCGATGCCGGCGCCGTGACCACCGTTCTCGCCGCCCACGGCTACCCCGCCGCCGCACGCAAAGGCGATGCAATCGATATCCCCGAAGACGTCGCACATGCCGATGACATCGTCGTCTTCCACGCCGGCACACGCACGGCGTCGGACGGACAGTTGATCACCGACGGCGGCCGTGTGCTCGCCGTGACCGCCGTCGGCCCCGCCGTGCCCGAGGCGGCCGAGCGCAGCCGGGCCGCCGCCGACGCGATCGCATTCGACGGCAAACAGTTCCGTCGCGACATCGCATGGCGCGAGCTCGCCCGCCACGCCCGAACTGGCTGAACATGCCCGAGCTGCCCGAGGCCGAAACCATCGCGCGCGACCTCGACCGCCGCATCGCCGGCGC
>JBOHRM010000899.1:0-5289 GCA_050732715.1 Longimicrobiales bacterium | reverse complement strand
CTCACGGTCCCTCAATACACTGCCACTGTCAGACGGGTACACCTCCCGCGGCGCGGTGTGCGCCGCGGGAGGGCGTACCCGAGCGGAACCGCTCTATTCGCAGCAGCCGCACGAGCACGGCGCGCCGTCGCCGCAGCCGCACGCGCCACCGCAGCCGCATGCCGGGTTCGTCGAATCGCTCATGTCCACCTCCGGTTGGAGTCTCGAAAGGGCTCTGGCGGCGGCAACACACCGCCTCCACTTCTGCTGACGGAGGACGCCCGCGGCGGGTTACAGTGGCGACGTCGGACGTATCAACGGGTGCAGGGCACGTGTGCGGGCGTGCGGTAGGCGCACACGTACGTGAACGTCGCGGGTCTTTCCAAAACGCGCGCGTCAGAGTAGTACTCGTACACGTACGCGTGCTCGGGTTTTTCATAGCTGCTCACCAGGTTCGGCGAGGTTTGCCATGAGGTCGAGTCGACATCTCGTCCAGCTTCTCGTGTCGCCCATCCTTCTCGTCGTGGCCGCGTGCGGCGGCGCGCCGCCCATGGATTCTGGGACGGTGGCGGATCTGGTGCTGCGTGGCGGCCGGGTCGTGACCGTGGATTCGGCGATGCCCGAGGCGGAGGCGATCGCGATCGGAGGTGACACGATCATCGCCGTCGGCACGGATGATGACATCGCGTTGTATATCGGCGATGCCACGGAAGTCATCGAGCTGGATGGCATGATGGCGATGCCGGGGTTCATCGAGAGCCACGCGCATTTCGTCGGCATCGGCGATGCGAAGATGCAGCTCGACCTGATGACCGTGAGCAACTGGGACGAGATCGTCGCGATGGTCGGTGCGGCGGCGCGTGATGCTGGGCCGGACGAGCTGATCCGCGGCCGTGGCTGGCACCAGGAGAAATGGGACCGGCCGCCGTCGCCGAGCGTCGGGGGGCTGCCTACGCACGCGTCGCTGGACAGCGTCTCACCGAACAACCCCGTCGTGCTGCGGCACGCGAGCGGGCACGCCAGCTTCGCGAACGCGCGCGCGATGGAGCTCGCCGGCATCACGCGTGACACGCCCGACCCGTCGGGCGGCGAGATTGTCAAAGACGAGAACGGCGACCCGATCGGCATGTTTCGCGAGACGGCGCAGGGCCTGCTCGCGGCCGCGAGCCGAAACGCCGCGCCACCCGACCCGGATCGCCAGATCGAGCTCGCCATCGAGGAGGTCCTCTCGAAGGGTATCACCACGTTGCATGACGCGGGCTCCGGCTTCGACACGATCGACCGACTGAAAGCGCGGGCGGACGCCGGCACGCTCGGGCTCCGGCTCTACGTGATGGTGCGCGCCGACAACGACGCGCTCCGCGACCGCATCGCCGATTACCGGATGATCGGCGTGGGCGACGACGCTCTCACCGTCCGCGCGATCAAGGTCACGATCGACGGTGCGCTCGGCCCGCACGGCGCGTGGCTGCTCGAGTCGTACGCCGACCTGCCGTCGAGCTCGGGGCTGAACACACGGCCGATCGCGAGCCTCGAGGAGACCGCGGCGATCTCAATGGAGCACGATCTCCAGCTGAACGTGCATGCGATCGGTGACCGTGCCAACCGCGAGGTGCTCGATGTCTTCGAGCGTGCGTTTGCGGCGAACCCCGAGCGGACGGACCCGCGCTGGCGGATCGAGCACGCACAGCACCTCAACGCGCAGGACATCCCCCGCTACGGCGAGCTCGGCGTGATCGCGGCGATGCAGGGGATCCACGCAACGTCGGACGCGCCGTGGGTCATCGAGCGGCTGGGCGAGGCGCGGGCAGAGGAGGGCGCCTACGTGTGGCAGAAGCTGATGCAGTCGGGCGCGGTCATCGCGAACGGTACCGACGCGCCCGTCGAGGACGTGAGCCCGATCGCGAGCTATTACGCGACCGTGTCCCGCAAGCTGGCCGATGGTACCGTCTGGTTCGGTGATCAGCGGATGAGCCGCCTCGAGGCGCTGCGCTCGTATACGCTGAACGGCGCGTTCGCCGCCTTCGAGGAGGACACGAAGGGCTCGGTCGTGCCCGGCAAGCTCGCCGACATCACCGTGCTGTCGAAGGACATCACCACGATTCCGGAGGACGAGATTCCGACGACCGAAGTGGTCTACACGATCGTCGGAGGCGTGGTCATGTACCGGCGCGACGCCGCGAATATGCCGTAGCCGCGGACGACCCCCTCACCCTAACCCTCTCCTGAAGGGGAGAGGGGAGTCGTACGCTCCGCCGGGCCCTCTCCTGAGGGGAGAGGGAGTCGTACGCTCCGCCGGGCCCTCCCCTGAGGGGAGAGGGATCAGCGGGGCGGGATCGTCAGGACGACGTCATCACCTGGCGAAACGGAGATCTCGTCCGTGACGGGCGTCCGCGAGCTGCCGATCGGATCGGCGAGGAAGCGCAGGGGTGTGACGCCGAAGATGAGCTCGGGCGGGATCGTGAAACGCGTGGTCAGGTGCGCGGTCGCCGTGCCGAGACGAATGCGCTGCGAGCCGCGCAGCACGTAGATGTTCATGTCGAGCGTGCTCTGATTCTCGACGCTCAACCGTGTCGCCTCTTCGTCCTCGAACTGCGCCAGGCCCGGCGGCGGGTTACCACCGCAAGAGGCTACGGCCGCGGCCATCACGGCCAGCAACAGGATCCGGCGAGTCTCACGCATCGGGACCTTCCCCGTTCGATTGGATTCCGCGTCGCCACGCTACCCGGCGAGTGAGTACCCAGGAGCGACATCGAAGTGCGCTCCGCTGACACAATCGCCGCGGCGACGACGTAATAGGGGACATGGTCAGCGGAGTTGAACCGTCGAGTCGGAAAGTCGGGTCCCGATGTTCGTGAATGCCGCGCTCGCGCTGGCGCTGCTTCAACAGGGCGGCGAAGCGGACACCATGCGGGTGCCGGCCGATTCCGCGGCGGTCGCGAGCGCGTACCTCGATGAGGATGCGCGCGGGATGGTCCGCCTCGCGCGCGAGCGGCGGCAGCTGGTCGACCGCTCGGTCGAACGCTACGCGGTGACGGCAAGGGCGCGGATCTCGGTCGGGCTGCGCGCGTTGCGGCGGGATCGCCTCTTCTACCGGCGCGAAATGGCGACGCACATCGACTGGACCCGCGACGGCCCCGTCCAGATCGACGTGCTCGGTGCGCGCGAAGTGATCCCACTGGTCTTTTCGAAGCCGAGACTTCCGGACGACATGGATGATGTCGAGGACCTCGCCTTCGATCCCGCGGACGACCGGATGATGATCGGGTGGAACGAAGGCGACGACGACAACTTCGTGCGCCATCCGCTCGCGGCGAACAGCGAGACGGACTACCGATTCCGCTCGGGTGACACGACGATCATCGCACTTCCCGACGGCCGGCGCGTCCGGCTGCGCGAGCTCCAGATCATCCCGCGCCGCAAGGACGTGCACCTCATCCGCGGCTCGTTCTGGCTGGACGCGGAGTCACATGCCGTGGTCCAGGCAGGCTTCCGTCTGGCGGACGAGTTCGATCTCGAGCGCGACGCCGAGGATCCCGAGGACGTCGACGACGTGCCCGGCATCTTGAAGCCCATCCGGGCGAGCGTGCAGTACATCACGATCGAGTACGGCCTGTGGGAGCTGCGCTGGTGGCTGCCACGCGTGGTCGCGTTCGAAGGTGTGGCCAAGATCGGCCGTTTCGTGGCAGTGCCGATGCAATACGAGCGCGTCTACAGCGGCTACGAGGTCACCGGCGCCGCCGCGGACATCCCGTTGATCACGATCGAGGAGCACGCCGCGCAGGCGAAGCTGTTGCGGGATTATTGTCGCAAGCGGCACGAGGCGGACGAAGAACAGCAAGAGGACGACGAACGTCGACGGGGGCGGGGGGACTCCGCCGTTCGCGACACCGGGGCGGCGGCCGTGGACACGACGCGGGCGACCGACGAGCCGCCACTCGCGCCGGCGGACACGGCGCTCCCCGCCGAGCTACACGGGCTGTACAGCGAGGTGGCGAACCCTTGCGCCCGGTACACGGTCAACGTGCCCTCCGACTCGGCCGCGCTGATGACGAGCGAGCTGCTGCCGCCCGATCCGTATGCCGCCGGCGTAGCCATGGTCTCGGCCGACGAGATCCGCGAGCTGACGGACCGGCTCGAGGGCGTCGCAGCGGTGCCGTGGCAGCTCGAGGCGCCGTCGCTCGACTGGGGCCTCGGCGGATCGGGACTGTTGCGCTACAACCGCATCGAAGGGCTGTCGATCGGTGCGCAGTCCGAGCTCGATCTCGGCAGGCTGACGGCAACCGGCCTCGCGCGCATCGGCGTGGCGGACCTCGAACCGAACGTGGAGCTGGCGTTGGCACGCGAGACGTTCGGAACCCGCTACGAGCTGGGAGGCTACCGTCGCCTCGAGAGCATGGACCCGACCGCGGACCCGTTCTCGGTCACGGCGTCGCTCTCGGCTTTGCTGCTCGGCCGCGACGAGGTCGACTACTTCCGCACGCTCGGCGTCGAGCTGCGCGGCCGGCCCGTCGAAGTGGAGCCGCAGTGGTACGAGTGGCGCGTGTACGCTCAACGCGAGCGGGCGGCGAAGAAGGAGACCGACTTCAGCGTGCGGCACGCGCTCGATGGCAATCACGTCTTCCCTGACAACGCGCGGGCCGAACGCGCGACGCAATACGGGGTGGACCTCGCGCTGCGCACGTGGCACGGCCATGATCCGCTCGGCTTCCGCTGGGGCGCCGAGCTCGGCGTCAACGCCGCGACCGGCACGTTCGACTATGCGCGGCCGTCGCTCACGCTGAGCACGGCTTGGCCGCTGCCGCGAGGCGTGGTCGGTGCGCTCGAGGTCGCGGGCGGCACCACGTTCGGGCACGGCGCCGAGCAGCATCTCTGGCGCTTGGGCGGCGTGACGACGCTGCGCGGCTATCGCAACTCCGCCACCACCGGCGAATCGTTCTGGCGCGCCCGCGCCGAGCTCGCCAATCAGTTCCCTGGCGCGCGGCTCGTCCTCTTCGGCGATGCGGGCCGCGCCGGTGAAACCGACAATCTCTTCGACCTTCAGCCTCTTCTCTCCGCGGGCGTCGGTGCGAGCCTGCTCGATGGCCTGGTCCGCATCGACCTGGCCCGCGCATTGCGAAGCCCGACGGGCTGGCGCCTGACACTGTCGCTCGACGGCCGACTCTGAACGGTCGGGTTGCGGGTTGGCGGGTTGCGGGTTGCGGGTTGCCCCGCCACCCCCTGCGTCGCAGCATTCAGGGATCCGTAGCGCGCATGGGAATAGCGGATTCACGTTGCGGCTCCGGGTGGGTTCGTACGTCAACCCGCAAC
>JBOHRM010000898.1:0-3916 GCA_050732715.1 Longimicrobiales bacterium | reverse complement strand
CTCCTGCGCCGCTTCCAGGCGATCCAGGTCGCGCCGCCGTCGGAGGAGGAGGCGCTGTCGATCCTCCAGGGGGTCAAGGACCGCTACGAGGCGTTCCACAAGGTGCGCTACACGGGGGCGTCGCTCAGGACCGCCATCTTCCAGTCGAGCCGCTACATCCCGGACCGCCACCTGCCGGACAAGGCGATCGACGTGATCGACGAGGCGTCGGCGCGCTCGCGCCTGGCGGTCTCGACCGTGCCGTCGGACGTCCGGGAGCTGGAGACGAAGCTCGAGGAGACGGTGAAGGAGAAGGAGTCGGCGATCCGGGCCCAGGAGTACGAGAAGGCAGCCAAGCTCCGCGACCGCGAGAAGGAGCAGCGCAACCAGCTCAAGGAGTGGAAGAAGAAGTGGATGGAGTCCAAGAAGGATCGCGAGGTCCAGGTGGACGCCGAGGACATCGCGGCCGTGGTCTCCGTCATGACGAGCATCCCGGTCGTGAGGCTGGAGGAGGAGGAGTCGGCGAAGCTCCTGCGCATGGAGATCGATCTGCGCAAGCGCGTCGTCGGCCAGGACGAGGCGGTGGCGGCCGTCGCCAAGGCCGTGCGGCGGAACCGTGTCGGCCTGCGCGACCCCAAGCGGCCGATCGGGTCGTTCATCTTCCTCGGGCCGACGGGTGTCGGGAAGACCGAGCTGGCGCGCGCGCTGGCCGAGTTCCTGTTCGCCGACCGCGATGCGCTGATCCGTGTCGACATGAGCGAGTACATGGAGAAGTTCTCGGTGTCTCGGCTGATCGGTGCGCCGCCGGGATACGTGGGCTACGAGGATTCCGGCACGCTGACCAAAGCGGTCCGGCGCCGGCCGTACTCGGTCGTGCTGCTCGATGAGATCGAGAAAGCGCACCCGGACGTCTTCAACATCCTGCTTCAGGTGCTGGATGAAGGGCGGCTGACGGACAACTACGGCCGTGCGATCGATTTCAAGAACACGGTGCTGATCATGACGTCGAACCTGGGTGGGCGCGAGATCAGCAAGGGCCAGGCGCTAGGCTTCCATCGTCGGGACGAGGAGACGCAGTACGAGACGATGCGCAACCGGGTCAAGGACGAGATCGAGCGGGCGTTCAACCCCGAGTTCCTGAACCGCGTGGATGACATCATCGTGTTCCACCCGCTGGCGCGGGCCGAGATCGGGCAGATCGTGCACTTGATGCTCAAGGATGTGCACGACCGGCTGGCCGAGGAGGAGCTGCGGATGCAGCTCACGGATGCCGCGTCGGCGTTTCTGGTCGATCACGGATACGACGAGAAGTTCGGTGCGCGGCCGTTGCGCCGAGCGATCCAGAAGTACATCGAGGATCCACTGTCTGAGAAGATTCTCTCCGCGGAGTTCCCGGCCGGCGAGGAGATCGCGGTGGACGTTGCGGCGGACGGGGAAGGGCTCGAGTTCCGAGTGCTATTGACACGGACATGACGCCAATCTGGTGGTGCGATCCGCTTTCTTCGCGGGCCGTCGCGTTCGCGGCGGCCCTCGTCCTTTGTACGCCTTTGCTGATCGTGCCGTCCGGCGTCGCGGCGCAGGACCGGGCCGCGCCGGGCCCGCCGCCCGTGGTGGGCGCGATCCAGGTCGACGGCAACCGGCGTGTCCGGGACGCAACGGTCCTGACCGAGATCGGCATTCAGGTGGGCGACTCGATCCGGCACCAGGATGTGAACCGGGCGATCAAGCGGCTATGGTCGACGCAGCAGTTCAGCAATGTCGAGATCCGTGCCGTTCCCGATGCGGCGGATCCGACCGCGCCGATCACATTGCGAGTGGTGGTCGAGGAGCAGCCGTTGGTGCGCGCGATCGAGTTTCGCGGCCTCGAGAACATCGGCGATAGCGCGATCAGGGACACGGTCGACCTGAACGCGGGCGAGCCGTACAGTCCCGCCAAGGCCGAAGCCGCCGAGGCGATGACGCGTTCGCTGCTGGCGGACAAAGGCTTCTTCGTGCGAGACGTGACACACGAGCTCGTGGAGATTCCCGGCATCGAGGGTGAGCGCCGGCTCGTATTCGATGTCGAGGAAGGCCAGAAGGTGGCGATCTCGGCGATCGAGTTCGAGGGCAACGAGGCGTTCACGGACGAGGAGCTCACCGGTGCGCTGAGCACGAAGAAGGAGGGGTTCCTCTGGTTCCGTACCGGTATGTTCGACGAGGAGGAGCTACGCGCCGATCTCCGTGCGAATCTGCCCGAGTACTACGCCTCGGAAGGGTACATTGACTTCACGGTCGTCGGTGACAGCATCGCCGTGGATGAATCGACCGGCAAGGCGAAGCTGTTCGTGCAGGTCAGTGAGGGGCCGCAATACGCTCTGGGCAGCTTCGACATTCGGGGCAACCGGCGGTTTCCGACAACCGACTTGCGCTCGTTCTTCGAGCGCGAGCGCGGCGGGCTGCTCCGCAGTCTCGGCATCGGCGTGGGCGGCCGCGGCCAGGTCGCGGGTGAGTCAGTGTTCGACGAGGTCGCCTTCATGGCGGCGACGACCGAGGTACAGCGGCTGTACTCGAACTACGGCTATCTCTACGCGGAGGTGGATCCGGTCATCGAACGGCAACCGGGCGAGGACGGCGACCCGCCGACCGTCGCGGTTTCCTGGAACATCCGGGAGGGCCAGCCCGCGTTCATCAACGAAGTGCGGATCTCAGGCAACACGTACACCCATGAGGATGTGATCCGCGGCCAGCTCTCGGTGCTGCCGGGCGACATCTACAGCGAAGACCTCATCATCCAGAGCTACCAGCGCATCTCGGGGCTCGGATTCTTCGAGACGCCGTTGCCGTTGCCGGACATCCTGCCGGACCCGGAGACCGGTGATGTCGACGTCACGTTCAATGTAGTCGAGCGGCAGACCGGCTCGGTGAACTTCGGCACATCGGTCGGCGGGTCGACCGGGATCGCGGGGTTCCTCGGCTACGACCAGCCGAACCTGTTCGGCCAGGCGAAGTCTGGGAGCGTGCAGTGGGAGTTCGGTAGCTTTACGAGGAACTTCACGGCGCGCTATTCGGATCCGTCGATTCTCGGTTCGCGGTACAGCGGGTCACTCTCCCTGTTCAGCTCGAGCGACCGGTTCTTCACGTTCTCGGAGGGCCGGCGCCAGCGCACCGGCGCCGGTTTGCGCTTCGGCATTCCGTTGCCGTTCGACATCCGCAACAGCACCTTCAACGTGGGGTACTCGTTGTCCCGTACGACGTACGACGAGTTCGAGGAGGGCGAGGTCGAGAGCCTGTTCTCGCTGCCGCCGGGCGTGCAGAGCACGTTCACGGTGGGGCTGCAGCGGAACACGCTCGACCACCCCTTTTTCCCGACGGTGGGAACGCGAATGGAGCTCGAGACGGCGCTGAACGGGGGCATACTGGGTGGCGATGGCACGTTCCAGAAGGCCACGCTCCTGGGTGCGTGGTACGTGCCGGTGGGCCAGCTCGGCGGAGGACAGCCGGGCTCGCGGCCGATCCGGATGACACTCGGTTTAAACGTCGAGGCCGGCTCGATTTTCGGCGATGCGAGCCGGTTCCCGTTCGATCAGTTCTGGATGGGCGGCGTTCAATTCGGGCTGCCGCTGCGTGGCTACGAGGAGACGACCGTGACGCCGTCCGGTGTGATTCCGCGGGACGCGTCGGATTTCCCGCTCGAGAACCGCATCGGCAATGCATACGTGCGGTTGAGCGCCGAATACGCGATCCGGCTGAACGACAACATCTCGCTGAGCACGTTCTACGATGCCGGCAACCTCTGGCGCAGGCCGGGTGAGATCAACCCGATGCGCCTCGTTCGCGGCGCGGGCATCGGCGTGATGCTGGTGACGCCGTTCGGACCACTCGGTCTCGACTACGCATACGGCTTCGACAAGCCGAACCCAGGCTGGCAGCTTCACTTCAAGTTCGGCCAGGGATTCTA
>JBOHRM010000897.1:0-3406 GCA_050732715.1 Longimicrobiales bacterium | reverse complement strand
GCGTTCCGAGTTGCGAGTTCCGGGTTCCGGGTAGCCCCGCCACCGCCCGATCGACCTTAGCGAAAGCACCGCGGCCGGGGTGGGCGGCGGGCAACTCGGAATTCGGAACTCGGAACCCGGAACCCGGAACCCGGAACCCCGGAATCGGTGCCGCGAACCCGGGCGGGGTACAGGGAAAGATTACCGGGGTAACTGGCCCGTATCTTGCTCTCGTGACGCGGGCGTGTCTGCCATAGTCTTGGTCGGCAATGCCGCCGCGAACGCGACCGAATCGCGTGGCCGCGGCACTGTCGTTCGATTCCTGGGCGGCCGGCGTGAGTCGGAGGGGCGGAACGGGCGGTGTGTGGTGGTGGGCGCATGGCATACGATCCTGGGGAGCTCGCCGGGACTGGCTGGTCTTCTTCGATTCGAAGCCCACGGAGTCCGACGCTCGGTGACGCCGAGGCAGCATCTCGAAGCATCGTAGGAAGAATCAAGACAGAAATCATGATGACGACCGCTGCCGATGAAGGCGGCCTCGAACCGTCGGGCAGTGCCGCGCTTGCGTCGCGGCCGGCCATGAGCGCGGCTGGTGGTGTGCGCTCGGCCGACCCGCGCGCCGATGGGTCCGCGCAAGGACCGATCGCCGGTGCCCGCCTCAGCGCCGTCACGGGAGGCGATGTGGCCGTTGCGAGGCCGGCAGCGGCGGTGCAACGTCCGGCCAGGATCCTGATTCTGGGCGGCGATTCGGACCTCAACCTGGGTGACCGTGCGATCCTCACGGCGCTATGCCATGCTCTTGCGGGCAATGGCCGCCGCGTCGAGCTGACCGTGACCTCGGCGACGGACACGCTCGGCCGGCTGCCGGGTGTGGCGCGCGTGCTACAGCGGGGTGTGCGTGGGTTCCCGGCCCTGCTCGAAACGGCCGCGCGGCAGGATCTCGTGATCATCGGCAGCGGCGGGCTGTTCCAGGACGATGACAGCCGGGCCAAGATGCCGTACTGGGCGGCGAAGATCGCGGCGCTGCGGGCGGTAACGCCGCGGATCGCGGGTCATGCGATCGGGGCCGGCCCGCTGCGGCACCCGGAGAGCCGGCTGACCGCACGCGTCGCCTGCGGCCTTCTCGAATCCATGACCGTGCGCGACGAGTTCGCGCGGGCCTGGCTCTCGGATTGTACCGGCCGGTCTCTCGAGTTGGTGCCCGACCCGGCGTTCATGCTGCCGCCCGCGCCGCGCGCCGTGGCGGACGATTTGCTGCGACGGCTCGGCTTCTCGCCGGGCCGGCCGATCATCGGCGTGGCGGTACGCGGCTGGTTCCATCGGCGCGGCGGTTTCGTGCCGCACAAGACGCGGAGCGCGCTCGGTCTTGCGCGCGGCGAGGGTCGTGCGGCGATGGACGGTCTGCTGGATCGGCTCGCCGCCACGCTTCGCCGGCTCGCGCGCCGGCTCGATGCCTCGATACTTTTGCTGCCGACGTATCCCGCGCGCCACGAGGGTGATGAGGACGCCTGCGTCCGACTCGCCGCGCGGCTCGATGGCGTGAAGGCGGAGCGCGCCGTCCTCGATGATCCGCGCCTGTACAAAGCGGTGATGGGCAGGTTGAGCCTGGTGATCTCGGCACGCATGCATCCGTTGATTCTCGCCGCCGGCATGGGTGTGCCGATCGTGGGCCTGGCGTACAACGGCAAGTTCAGCGGTCTGTTCCAGTTGCTCGGGCTGCCCGAGCGGCTGCTCTGGCTCGATCGGTTTCGTGAGCCGGAACAGGCGCCGCTGCTCGAGGCGATGGCGCTCGACGCGATGCAGGACGCGACCGACCTGGCGGTGCGTGCGGAGCAGCTCGCCGGCGTGTGCCGTGAGCGGACCGAGACGCTCGTCCTGCGGGCCCTGTGACCGATGAACATCCTGTCGATCACGTACGAGTACGCGCCGATCGGCGGCGGCGGCGGTGTCGTGGCGGCGGCGCTGAACGAGCATCTCGCCGAGCAGGGCCACCGCGTGCGGGTCGTCACGTCACGGATGCGCGGTCTCCCGGCGCGCGAGCGGATCGGTGGCGTCGAGGTCCGCCGCGTCCGCTGCTGGCGACGGCACAGGCACTACACCACGGCGCCGGAGCTGTCGACGACGTTGATCGGGAGCTACCGCGCCGCGTGCGAGATGGTACGGGCGGAGCGTCCCGATCTGATCCACGCGCATTTCGTGGTGCCGTCCGGCTGGGTCGCGCGGCGCGTGGCGCGGCGGTTCCGCATCCCGTACGTGCTGACCGCGCACGGATCGGATATCCCCGGCTACAACCCTGACCGTTTCGCCAACCTGCACCGAATCTTGGCGCCGGCGTGGAGACGGATCATGGCGGACGCCGCGGCGGTCACGTCACCCTCGGCGTATCTCGCCGGACTGGTCCGCCGCCGCATCGATCTGCCGATCCATGTCGTGCCCAACGGATACTCGCCCGGGTCCACGCAGGGTCGCGAGAAGCGCGACTTGGTCTTGGTCGTGGCGCGGCTGTTCCCGCGCAAGGGCGTCGAGCATTTCATCGACGCCGTGCGCGACCTGGCCACGGATTGGGAGCTGGTGATCGCGGGCGATGGTCCGTGCCTCGCCGAGCTGAAGGCACGCGCCGGCGGCGAGACGGGCAGGATCCGGTTCGTCGGGTTCGTCGACAAGCCGACACTGCGCGGGCTGTACGAGGAGGCCCGCGTCATGGTGTTCCCGTCCCTGCGCGAGAACTTCCCGATGGTGCTGCTCGAGGCGATGGACGCGGGGTGCGCGGTGATCACGACGGACGCGGAGGGCTGCGCCGAGGTGATCGGAGACGCCGGCCTCGTCGTTCCCAAGGGTGACGCTGCCGGGATCCGCGACGCGCTGCGGACTCTGGTCGACGATCACGACCTGCGCGAGGAGCTGAGCCGCAGGGCGCGCGCGCGCGTCGAGCAGTTCCGTTGGCCACGGCTCTGTGGCTTGTATCAGGACCGGTTCGAGGCCGCCGTCGAGCACGCGGGCTCTCGCGCCGAGTCGACATTTGCGCCGACGGCGCCGGAGAAGCATGAAGGCGGTGGGCGCGATGCCGATGAGCGAGTTGCGTAGTCATTGGCGGGACTGGCGGTATCGCGGGCTGGCGCCGGCCGCGCGGCGTGCGCTGCGCGACCGCAAGCTGCGGGCGGTCGTGCATGAAGCCGCCGAACACGTGCCGCTGTACCGCGAGCGGTTCCGCGCCGCCGGGCTCACGGCCGCCGGCATCCGTTCGCTCGATGATCTCGACACGTTGCCGCTCGTTCGCCGCGCCGACCTCGTGGCCGTCACGCCCGATGAGCGCCTGAGCGAACGCGCCGCACGCGCGGCGCTGCGGACCGAGACGAGCAGCGGATCGACCGGCCAGCCGCTCACGGTCCACCTCGATCGGACGGCGCGCCGTTCGCGCAGCCTACGC
>JBOHRM010000896.1:0-7078 GCA_050732715.1 Longimicrobiales bacterium | reverse complement strand
GGCGTGGCTCGTGCACGGCCATCGCGAGCACGGTGCCGCTTGGCGCACGGTCGCGCTGCGTGTGGGCTGCGAAGCGCGGGCGTGCAGTGCGGTTCGCATCCGACGCCGGCGCGGCGCGCACACGCCGATCACGCGCGTGCCGCGTCTCGCGCTCTCCCGCGTCCCCGCGTCGGCGGCGCCGGTCACGAACGGCGTGGTGTTGAACGGATTGCGAAAAGCCGCGAAGACGTCCGCGAAGGTCACGGTAAAGAAGGGTCGCGGCCGCGGCGACGGGAGTGGCAGTCGTTCGGGCGGATCACGTCGTCGCTCCGGCACGAAGACGCCAGGGAAGTAGCCGCGGGAGGCCCTCGCTCCGAGCGGCCGGCTACGCCGGTGGTCGCTCGACCTCGTACTCGAGCCAGACGATACCGGAAGGGAGAACGCGCTGACTCGTGAGTGTCAGCTTCGTTCTCACTGCGGGCGTGGCGAGGAACGGCTTGCCGCCACCGACCAGGACCGGGATGATCGCGGGCTCGACAGTGTCCACACAGCCGACCTCGAGTAAGCTGCGGAACAACTCGCCGCCGCCGAAAAGCCAGATGTCCTTCCCCGGCTCGGCGCGGAGCTCGCGCACTCTACTGTCGATGTTTTCGGCGATGATCGTGACCTTCGGGTGCTCGTCCTGCCGGAGCGTCCTGGACACCACCACGACGCTTTTGCCCCAGAAGCCGCTCGCGAGCTTCATCGTCTGCTCGTACGTGCGTCGTCCCATCAACAGCGTATCGAACTGATCGAACAGCTCGGCGAAATCGATCTCCGGATCCGCGATGATCCAATCCGCCTCGTCGTTCGGGCCCGCGATGAAGCCATCCAAGCTGCAGGCGACCTGATAACGGATCCGGCGCATCCCGCCTCCCGTGTGACGTTTTCGTTGGCGCAACGATCGCGGCGCTTGCGACTCCAGGCGTCTTCCACTCCGCATCGACCCGGGGCTCTGTCTCTCGACAGCGGGGCTCCGTCTCTCGACACCGAGGCCGAGCTTTTCCCTCTCCCCCGGCCGGGGGAGAGGGCCAGGGTGAGGGGGTGTGCTACGTGCGCCTGCACGCGGTCAAGCGTTTCTCGAGGAACCGCTGCTCCGCCGTGTTGCGCGCGATCGCGAGGGCCGCGGCGAAGTGTTCGCGCGCCGTCTCGCGGTTGCCGCGGCGCAGCTCGAGCTCGCCGAGCGCCGCGGGATAGAAAGGATAATGATGAAGTCGAGCCGGATCCGCGATAGCGTGCAGCGCCTCGAGCCCACGCTCGGCGCCGTCGCGCTGTGCGATCGCGATCGCACGATTGAGCGCGACCACGGGTGACGGCGCAATCGCCATCAACCGATCGTAGAGCGACACGATCGTCGACCAGTCGGTATCGTCCACGCTTCGTGCGGCCGCGTGTGTAGCGGCGATCCCCGCCTCGATGTGATACGATGTCACCTCGAGGCCCTCAGTGGACTCGTCGAGCAGGGCGAGCCCTTGTGCAACGAGCCGCGCGTCCCAGCGCGAGCGATCCTGCTCGAACAGCGGGTTGAGATCACCCCCGGCGTCCACACGCTCGGCCAGTCGCGCCGCGTGCAGGAACATGAGTGCAGTGAGCGCGGTCGTCGCCGGCGTCGCGGCCGCGGGGTGCTCGCGTAGCAGCCCGGCGAGCCGCATCGCTTCGCGGCACAGCTCGCCGCGTACCGCGCCTTCGGCGGATGCGCCGTGATAGCCTTCGTTGAACAGCAGGTACAACGCGCGTTGCACGGCCGATAGGCGCGCGATGAAGTCGGCATCGCTGAGATCGAACAATCGCTTCGAGCTGGCGAGGATCTTCTTGCCGCGTGAGATCCGTTTCTCGATCGTCGCGCGGGTCGTCAGGAACGCGCCCGCGATCTCGCTCGCGCCGAAGCCGCACAGAATGTTGAGGATGAGCGCGACCTGGGACACCTCCGACAGTCGCGGATGACAGCAGGAGAACATCATGCGCAGCTGCTCGTCGCGGATCGTGTGCGCGGCGAACGCCTCGTCGACCAGGGGAGCGCGCGTCCATTCCGTTTCGAGCAGTCGGCCGAGATCGGGCGCGAACGTGCGCGCCGTCCATTCGCGACGCAGCACGTCCAACGCCCGGTTCCTCGCCGTCGCCATCAGCCATGCCGACGGGTTGTCGGGAACGCCGCGCGTCGGCCACACTTCGAGCGCTCGGCTGAACGCGTCGTCTACTACGTCCTCCGCCAGAGCGAGATTGTGGACGCCGAAGAGGCGGGTGAGCGCCGCGATCATGCGGCCGGCATCGCGCCGGAAGAGGTGCTCGGTGAGCTCCGGGAGTCTTGTCACGTTCGGCGCTGCCACCTCGATCCGCCGGTCACCGGCGCAGTCCGGCGCAGTTCAGTCGTTCGCGAGCGCGTAGCGGAGCTTGACGTTCCCGGATGGATACGCCTTCGACTCGAGCAGGTCCAGCTTCGAGCGGTTCGCCACGTCACCGAGTAGCGATCGGCCCGTGCCCAGGAGCACGGGGCAGACGAGGAACTGATACTCGTCGATCAGACCGTGTTCCGTGAGCCGCGATACGATCGAGCCGCTGCCGAAGAGGATCATGTCCTTGCCCGGCCCGCGCTTCATCGCCTCGATCTCGCGCGGATCGAGCTCGCGGACCACGCGGGAGTTGCTCCACGTCGTTTCTCCGAGCGTCCTCGAGAACACCAGCTTTGGCGTCTCGTTCATCCAGACCGCGATCGCGCCGATCTCCGGAGACGCCTGCTCGGGCGCATGCGGATCCAGCGCCATGCCGGCCGCATCGACGGCGTTCGGCCAGAACGCCGCGAACATTTCGTACGTCCGGCGCCCGAACAGGATCGTGTCGCTTCCCGAAAGGCTTTTACTCGCCTCTCTGTCCAGCTCCGGTTCCGGCACGACCCAGTCGAGGTTCCCGTCGTCGCTCGCGAAGAACCCGTCCGCCGTGACCTGATTGAACATCACGATTCGTCGCATGGCTCACCTGACCGCCGTCTTGTGGTAATGTCGAGAGAGGTCCCGCCTTCACTCGTTGTCGGACGCGTCATACTTCTCACGGCCGGCCACGAGGAACTGGTCGAGGAAGTGAAAATAGACGCGCGGCGCACCGGTCCGCGCTACGGATGGCCCGCATAGATCGCCACCGGCCGGACCTCGACCGCGGCGCCGCCCTGCACCATGGGGCAGTCACCTGCGAGCTCGACCGCTTGGGCCAGGTCGCGCGCCTCGATGACGATGAAGCCGAGCACCAGGTCCTTCGCCTCGACGTACGGCCCGTCGGTGACGACCTTGTCCGCGCCCCGGATCACCTTACCCGTCGGTTCGAGCGGCTGACCCGGGTCCTTCATGTGCCCGCTCTCCTCGAGCCCGCGAATCCACGCCAGCATCGACTCCATGCTCTGCTGCGCCTGCTCGGGCGTTCCCATCGCCGCGTCGTGCTCGTCGGCCGTGGCGCGGAACAGGTAGACGAATTCACTCACCGTTGCTCCTTTGTGCTGGTTCGCGCTTCGGCGAGGCACGGACCCGTTCCGCAGCATCGCCGCGTGCTCTTATGAACTCGACGTTCGAGCCGACGTCGGCCGGACATCTTTCTTCGCAGGTCTTCCGTATGGCGAGTGGCGGCCACGTCGCGCGCTTACCGGTGGAATGGCAAGTTCAGCGGCGCCGGCGGCAAACAGTTGCCCGCGAGCAGATTCTCGAAGAACAGGAAGAGCGGCGCCGGTAGTGCTGCCGGGTCGAACCATCCGACTTCGGCGATCTCATCGGCATCGCCGACCGTCGGTTCGGCGTCGTCCGGATCGCCGCGCATCCAGACCGTGACGTAGTGCTTGCCGGTGTCCAAGAACACATCGTTCGTGATCGCGACGAACTCGAGGTTGGAGACGCCGATGCCCGTCTCTTCCATCGTCTCACGGGCAGCGCACTCCGCGGGCGTCTCGCCGAAATCCAGGTGACCTCCCGGCGTGGACCAGCGGCCGCGCAGACTGCGCACGAGCAACACACGACCGTCGCGCATGATGATGCACCCGACGCCGACGCGTGGCGCCCCTTGCGGTTCCGGCATCCTCTCCTGGTTACCTTTCCGCTCGGCTCGCACTGAGATCCGCATGCGGCCCGGGTAACGATGGCGGGCTCCGACGCACGCAGGTGGTCTTCGTGGACGTCCGTTCAGGGGATGTCACTGGAGTCGTCCAGCTGTAAGCGTTGCTGGAACAACCATGTGCTGAACTCGACGGAGCCGAACGCAGCGTCCCAGGAATTGTGGTCCACGCCCAGCAACTCCGTATAGCGAACATCGGCGCCTGCGGACTCGAGCGCCGCAGCCGCTTCACGAGACTCCTCCACCGGGACCACGCCGTCGACTTCACCATGGAAGATCCAGACTGGGACGTCTTTGAGGCGCCGGGCGAGGGCTTCGAATGGCTCGCCATCTTCAGCCGGCACGACGGCTGCGGACGGGGGGAGTCGCTCGCGGGCGCTGACCCAGGCGCAAATCGGTACGACCGCGGCGAACGACTCAGGATACCGGTACGCCAGATACCAGGTGCCGTGCCCTCCCATCGACAAGCCGGTCAAGTACACTCGAGAGGCGTCGGTCGAGAACTCGTCCAATGTCTGCCGCAGCGCGGTCATCGCGGCCTCGGCCGGCACACCGACCCAGAGCGAATCCTCGGGTACTTGCGGGAAAATCGTGATCGCGGGATAACGTGTCGGGTCCTGGCGGATCGCCGGACCGAGTCCGACCGCGGTCTGCAAGAGCCCGTCACTGCCACGCTCACCCGCGCCATGCAAAAACAGGATGACGGGCCACCGAGTCTCCGAGGTATAGCTATACGGGAGGTAAACCTGGTACCGGAACTCGTGACCGTCGACCGTCGCGACGCGATCGAGAAAACCGGTTTCGACGCGCTGAGCTTCAGCCACACCGAACGCCATCAGCAAGCCGACGAGTGCCACGCTCGGAATTCGCATCGCTGTCCTCCATGATTAGCGTTCCGGGAAGGATAGGCATGGGAGTCGCGCCACACGAGCCGACCCTCAACCCTCTCTCCATCGGCGTTCGGCGCTCGACTCATATCCTTGCGCGGCCCGAGCGTAGCCAGGACGACCAGTCGGGACGGCCCTGCCGTTCGGCGGCACGGGCTGCGAGCTCCCAATCGTAAACGACTGCGATGTGCTGCACGTTCCAGCCCTTGTCGGTCTGCTCGATCAGCGCGTAGCGCGCATGTGGACTGCCAGCCTCCATCGCATGCGGATACGGAACGTCATGAGTGTACGCGGGCAATCCTACGCTCCCGGGATTGACCACGAGCCGACCGCCGGACAGCGCGAGCAGGCGTTGCACATGGCTGTGTCCGCACAAAACGACCTGCGCCTCCGTGCTGGCGAGCTCACGCGCAACAACCTCACTCGCCCTCGCCGTTACCGCGTGTTCCGTGATGTGCTCGGTCAAATATTGATCGTCTTGGTGCAGCGTGCCGTGACACAGAGTGAGCTGGCCGACTCGGACCGGCGCGATCTCGTGCCGGCCGAGCCATGCGACGTCGTCGGCCGAGAGCTGTTCCACCACGAAGCCGAACGTCGGCGAATCGGCAGTGGCCTCCTCCGGCTGTAGCAGCACGCGATCCTGATTGCCGCGAACGCACACACTCGTGGCGCGCCGCAACAGCGTAGCGGTACCCGCGGGATCGAGCGGACCATAGACGCTGTCGCCCAGGTTCAGCACGCGGGGGCCGCCACGGCGAGCGATGTCGTCCAACACGGCTTCGAGCGCCCATCGATTGCCGTGGACGTCCGCAATGACCGCGAATCTGCCGTCTCCGCTCAATGTCGGTCCGACCTCCGAATCACGAGCTTGAGGCCCGACCAGACGTCATCCACCGCGCAAACCTTGACGTCCACGAGTCCCGCGGCAAGCGCGTCCTCGCGGATTACGTCTTCGTTCAGATCCGTCGGAATCTTGGCGGCCCTCTTCGGCCAGGACACCCAGACCATGCCGTCGGGGGCGATCGAGCCACGTAGTCGCCGTAGCCGATCACTCAGGCCTTCCCGCTCGCGCACGAACAGATGGATGAAGTCAGCGCTCGCGTCAGAGTCATCGATGATGGTCAGATCGTCGGGAAGACCGGGCAACAGTTCCCAATAGTTCGACGGAGGATTCAGCACGGCGCACCTCATCCCCGCCTTGATGCCGAGCTTCCGGACGAGCGGAGTGCCCGAATAGCCAGCCGTCATGACTGGCTTCGTCCCGGCGTGCGAGTCGTGGTGTCTGAGCCGGCTCCGGCACAATCGCCAGACCGCGGACTTTCGAGCAACCGCTCGACGAATTCCTGGCGTTCCCGGAGCCCATGGACGTCCGATCGAAGCTCGAGCATCGCGTCCCGGAGCCGAGCCAGCTCATCGGCCCGTCCGGATGATTCGGCCTTGAGACGCGCACCGACGTCACGCTCGCGAGCGCGAACGTATCGCAAGCCGAGCCAACCGAAGAACGCGACCGCGCCAACCGGCAATGCGAAGAAAACAAGTTGCATGACGATGAATCCGAAAGGCATAGATCAAGTCCCGGTCAGGTGATCGTCTCGCGCTTAACACACGATCTATCTTCGTTTCGCCGGCGGCACTACCGCAAGCTCCAAAATGGACCCACAAGGCCCACCTCCGCAAAGACCTCCTCGGTCGATTCCACGGACGGACGGGTCCAATCCATAACCGCGCGGTCACGGTACCAGCGAAGCGCCAGGCGCCAGCATTGCTCGATGGAGACCACCGCCCCACGGGCGAGCTCGCGCATCTCACACCAACGGTTCACGTGGTCTTCCGACCGGAAGGCGAGAATCGTCGCTCACGTGAACCCCACGTTCTCCCAGAACCGTTTGGCCGGCACGACGAAATGAACCACGGCCTCGGGCGGCGTCGCGCGGCCATCTTCGACGCGGAGCGTCAGCGGCTCGCCGCAGTCCGCGCACTGCGTGCGGCATTCCGCGTCCACGCCGAGCATCGCCGGAATGCCCAAGGCGTCCCACGCGCAGTTGGCCCAGTAGCTTTGCTCGGCCGTCCTCACCGGATAGGGC
>JBOHRM010000895.1:0-2244 GCA_050732715.1 Longimicrobiales bacterium | reverse complement strand
GGTGACCTGTTCCGCCGCGCGCTCGGCATCCGCCGCCGCGGGTTCGTCGATCTCCGGGAACGGCTGTGCCGCGGACTCGATCGCCGCCGCTTCTTCGGCGGCCTCGGCGGCGATCGCTTCCGCTGCGTCGGCGGCCGCGTCGGCCGTCGAGTCCGCGGGCGCCGCGACATCGGCCGCCGCTTCCACTGGCGTTTCGGAAGGCGCCTCGGCAAACACGTCCGCAGCCGACTCGGCCTCGGCCGGCTCGGGCGGCATGTCGGCCTTCTTGCGGCGACGCCGCCGCGTCGCCGTTGGCTGCACTTCGCCCATGACCGCGTCGAGCGACTCGCCAAGGTCCACGTGCCCGGCGCGGCGCTCGCGCTCGAACCGTGCACGCAGCTTGGCGATCGTCGCATCGTCAACGGCCGATGCATCGGTACGCACCTCCGCACCGAGGCTGCGGAGAAGTTGGATCATCTTCTCCGCGTCGACGCTGAATTCCTTCGCTACTTCGTAAACACGCATGACCGTCTATAACCACCCTTGCCTACGTGCCCGCGTTCCCGCCGTAATCGGCGAGCACAGAACGGGCTCAGCCTCGCTCATCCGGCGAGGCTCGGACCCCTTCTCCCGCTTCCCGTTTCGCTGATGCGCCCGATTCCGGCAGGTTGAAGCCGAGGATATCGGCCGCGAGCTCCTTCGCCTCGGCCAACTCCGCCTCGGTCGGACCGCCGGCGGGAGTCTCCTCTGCCCCGCCCTCCTCGACCGTGAGCGACTCGATCAGGCTGAGCACGCGATCGGCGTCATCGGCCCCGATACCCGGTATACGGAGGAGATCCTCCTTCTCGAGGTCGATGATGTCCAGAAAGCTAGTATACCCAGCCGTTTCCAGCGCCGCCAGTGTCCCGAGCTGGAGGTCGAGCTCGCGCAGCGGGAAGTCCGCGACCTCATAGTCCTGCTCGCCGCCGCCGAACAGCGCCGCGTCGGCGCCGCGCTCGAGCCACTCGCGGCTGCCGTACAGGTCGATCTGCCAGCCGATCAGCTGGCTCGCGAGCCGTACGTTCTGACCGTTGCGGCCGATCGCGAGCGAGAGCTGGTCCTCGTCTACGATCGCCGTGACGACGCGACGCGCCGAGTCGCTCAGCACCTTGGCGACCTTGGCGGGCGCGAGCGCGCGCCGCGCATAGACCTCCGGATCCGGATGCCACGGCACGATGTCGATGCGCTCGCCGCCGAGCTCACCGACCACTGCCTGCACGCGCGAGCCCTTCAGCCCGACACACGCACCGACCGGGTCGATCGAATCGTCACGCGAGGAAACGGCGAGCTTCGTGCGGCCGCCGACCTCACGCGCAATGTCCTTGATCTCGACGATGCCCTGGTATATCTCCGGCACCTCGAGCTTGAACAGCGCCGCCACGAACAACGGATCCGCGCGCGAGAACAGGAGCCGCGGCCCCTTCGGCGTCTCTTCGACACGCTTCAGCACCGCGCGGATCTGCTCGCCTTGGCGGAACCGCTCGCGCGGGTTCTGCTCCTTCCACGGGATGACCGCTTCGGCATCGCGCGACTTGTTCAGCATCAGCACGATCTTGCCGCGCTCGACCTGCTGAACCTCGCCGCTCAGCAGATCACCGACCTTGCTGGCGTACTCCTCTCGGATCTTGTTCCGCTCACCTTCGCGCAAGCGCTGGATGATCCGCTGCTTCGCCGCCATCACGGCGTTGCGCCCGAACTGCTGGAAGTCGACTGGCAACTCGAGGACGTCACCGACCTCGAAGTCGGGGTCGTCCCAGCGCGCGTCTTCGAGCGAGATCTCGCGCGATTCGTCCTCGACTTCGGCGACGACCTCTTTCAGCACCGTGATCTTGATGTCGCCGCCATCCTCATCGATCTCGACCTCGGCCTGTACGTTGGGCCCATGGCGCCGCGCGAGCGCCGCCATGATCCCGTCCTTGATCAGATCATGCAGATCATCCTGCGAAAGATTTCGGTTCGCGATCATCTCGCGGAACGCCGCAAGAACCTGCGTCGCGTTCATCATCTTCTACTGCTCTCCTTCGCCGGCGATCAGGCTCGATCCCGCCAGCGGAAAATGAGATGTGCCCGCGCGACCTCGTCACGCGGTATGTCGACAATGTCTCCGTCGTCGAGCCGCAGCCGCACGCGCGCCTCGCCATCGGCTGCGTACCCGAGCAACTCGCCCTCGAGCCGCCGGCCGCGTCCGGCGAGCGGCGCTTGGCCGATCAGTGCGACCTCGTGCCC
>JBOHRM010000894.1:0-4279 GCA_050732715.1 Longimicrobiales bacterium | reverse complement strand
GCGTGTGCCTGCCATGCTGGAGGTCATCAAGGTCGAGCTGTCGCGTAGCGAGGCGAAGCCTGGGCAGTGGTTGCTATGCGGGTTCGTCTCGATCGACGCCGTCATGGAGGCGGCGGAGTCCCTGGGCGGGCGGCTGACCGATGTCATTATGGGCACCCTTACGCTCGATGAGCGGAACGACTTGCCGCAGCCCGCCTTCCTGGCCCGACTGCTCGACGAAGGGCCGCACTACCTGCGCGGTTGGCGTCCCGAAACGAGACGAGACCGAGCTGAGCTCTTGGCCGAGGCCGTCCGCGGTGGTTTTCCGCTCGTAACGGACCGTCCCACTGCGGCGGCTCGACGCAGAGGCCTGGAGGATTGGCTCAATGCGTCGGTGATCGCCGACGGCGTCGCCATCGGCGGCGTCCGCGACACCGAGGGGCTGCGTCGAATGCTGCGGCTGTATGCCGCGGCAACTGCGAGCATCACACCCAAGGACCGGCCGATCGCTGACCGGCTCGACATCGACCGGCGCACGGTGGCGCGGTATCGGGATCTGTTGACGGCGCTCTACGTGATCTGGGACTTGGCGGCTTTCGTTCCCGGAAACGCCACGGGCCAAGTGCTCCGATCTCCCCGGCTGCATATGATCGACAGCGGCCTGGCGGCCATGCTCTCCGCACGCGACCAGTCCGATGCGCTGACTCGCGACCCGCGATACGCGGGGGCACTCATCGAGACCCTCGTGGTCAACGATCTGCGTGTCCGGGCCAGTGTGCATCCCGCGGCGCCGCGGCTGTTCCACTTTCGGGAAGACGACCACGAGGTCGATCTCGTCGTGGAAGCGGGGAACGAGGTCGTGGGGATCGAAGTGAAACTCTCGTCGGGTCCGGGTGAGCGAGACCTTGCCGGACTTCGTCGTTTACGCCGTTCATGCAGAGACCGGCCCGTGCGCGGTGTCATCCTGTGTCGTGTGCCCGTGGCGCGCATGACCGAGGACGACCTGGCGATCGTTCCTCTCGAAGCCGTCTGGGGCGTCCACGATTCCGTGCCCCGGTGATCTGAGCGGCTTACTCACCCAGCGAGCCAAGTTCTTCAACCCGAGATCCCGAGGTATGGGGTCAAATTTCGTGAGCTTCGCCTCCAAGTATTGGTTCCAGTAGGCCTCGCCCGTTCGCCGTGGGTGGTTATACGCGGCGCAAACCTCGTTTTCTGCTTGGAGCTGGCGGTCATGGAGTGCGCAGAACGCTGCTCGCCCCTATCCTACAGCCGTTCATCCCGCCGTTCATCGCGGAAGGGAGGGTCGGACATGTCCAGCAAAGCTCCACGTCACCGTCAACCCTACGAGGATGCGGAGATCGCCCTTGTGTACTTGGTCGACCGCTCCGACAAGGCCAAGGAGCTTCTCGCCGGCTTGCTCGGGCGAACCGAGGACGCGATCGCCCTCTTGTGGCGCTGGATCGAGCACGCTGATTTCCCTCCCGAAGCTTACAATCGAATCCAGCGCCAAGTTGAGTGGGCAGAGGAGCGCCTGGGCAATGAGAACCGAGGCACGTTTCGCAAGCATATGGTCGATTATGCTCGATATCGGTCTGATCGGGACCATGAGCAGCGCGTGTACAAAGGTGATGCCGTTACGGAGTTCGTTTATGTCGTGGAGTTGGCAAGCAGGCTCCGGGACAACGCCGGCACACAGGTCGCGCCTGCGACCTATTCAACGGGAGTTCTATGAGAGCGGACCCCGAAGGCGCCATGGCCTGGCTGTTCTGGCCGCTGCTTCGGATCGCCTTCCGGCGAGCCCTCGCCCGTGAGAACCGCGGGCTCGAGCGACGTTGCGAGCGCGAGTCCGAGCGCCGGCGGCAACCCACAAGAGGCGCATCCGGAGCGGTTCCAGCCAACACACACGGCCGCGATCCTACACGGCCGGCTCGATCCGATGAGCGATGATACTCGAGAGCCCTCGCACCGACGGGTGAGCTGGGACGACGCGTTCGCCGAGCGCTACGAGGAATGGTCGGCGGACATGACGGCCGACATCGCGTTCTACACCGGGCTCGCGGTCGAGGCGGACGGCCCGCTGGTCGAGCTGGCGGTCGGGAACGGGCGGGTCGCGATTCCGGTGGCGCGAGCGGCGGGCCGGCGAGTGATCGGCATCGATTCTTCGCCGGCCATGCTGGCGCGAGCGCGATCGCGTGCGGCCGAGGCTTGCGTCGAGCTCGACCTGCGGGAGGCCGACATGCGCGACCTCGCGCTCGACGAGCCGGCGGCGCTGATCTACTGCCCGTACCGCGCGCTGCTGCACCTGCCGAGCTGGGCGGACCGGCGCCGCGTGTTCGAGCGTGTCGCGGCGTCGCTGTTGCCGGGCGGGCGATTCGCGTGGAACGCGTTCGCGTTCGATCACCGGATCGCCGCGCGCCTCGACGGCTCGCACCCGAACGAGCCCGTGCCGCATACGGTCCGATACGCGGTGGGCGACAACCGGATCGACCTCACGCTCGACGCCGGCGGGACGAGCTCACTCTGGTGGGCGACCAAGAACGAGTGGCTCGGGCTGATCGACGTCGCGGGTCTGCACCTGGAGGCGCTGTACGGAGCATTCGCCGGCGAGCCGTTCACGGACGACAGCCGGGAATACGTGTTCGTCGCCCGCCGCTGAAACGTCGGAATGGTTTACATTCTGCCGACTGGGTGAGTTGCAAATTGACGACTGGCTGCCCGTTGGGGCGCCATGCTCAATAGCCGTTATTGGCGGGATCCGCAGCCCGGGAATGGCGAATCTTGACGCCCCTCCGAACGGGTCCCTATCCTCACCCGAACATCGAGACTCTCGCGTTCCCTTCCTCCACCTACGGCCATGTACGCTTATTATAAATCCTGGACCGCTATCCGCCTAGCGTCGTTGATCTTGCTGTCGACGAGCTTCGCCGTCTCCAAGGCAAATGCACAGTCGTCGCCCTACGGTGACATCGCAGTTTCCTTTGCCTCCGTGGACAACCTCCAGGAGCCCGGCTTCCGGTTTCTGATCGCGCTCGAGAACCAGGGCGATGAGGCGT
Source organism: Longimicrobiales bacterium (assembly GCA_050732715.1). Lineage (GTDB taxonomy): Bacteria > Gemmatimonadota > Gemmatimonadetes > Longimicrobiales > RSA9 > JBOHRM01. The sequence continues at coordinate 1,247 of JBOHRM010000894.1, read as the reverse complement.
TGCCGCCTTCGGGCTGGGAGCTCTACTTCAGCATGATGCGGATGCTGGACACCGCGCAGGTGCCGGCGGTGGTCCGTGTCGAACACATCAACGGCGGCTTCTACCGCATCACGCCGAATACCGAGTTCAGGGCGCTGGAGCCGGGTGGCCGGCTGGTCTTGCCGCTCGTTGGCGACGCCATGGCGATCAAGCACGGCGATGCGCCGCGCGGCTTCTATTTCGTCGTGAACGACGAGCGCATACCGCTCGGCGAGGTAGACGTCGCACCCTTCGTGCACGACGCGCAGACCCTACGCTCTGCCGAGGACCGTCTCCCCGTTCCGACTCCGGCATCGAGGTACGAGAGCGACGCCGTTCTCTCGGTTCTCGACGGGGATGCGGTGACGCCGATCACGCCGACGCCCGTACAGTATGATCCGCTCGAGGGGACGTGGGCGTTGGATGCTCGCACGGTCGTGGAGTACGAGGCAGGACTCGAGCGGGAGGCGCGGTTCCTGGTCGATGCGCTCGAAGCGGCGATCGGCGCGAGGCCGGAGACTGTGGAAGGCGGGGGACACACCGGCGGCATCGCGCTGCGCGTCGACGAAGACCTCGGCGGCGAGAGCTACACACTCGTAGTCGAGCCGGAGCGCGGCGTCGGGATCGTGGGCGGCGATGCGGCGGGCGTGTTCTACGGCATCCAGTCCCTGCGGGCGCTGCTGCCCGTGGCGGCCTACCGCGCGCCGCGGCCGCGGATCGAGCTGCGAGCGGTGCGCGTCCAGGACGAGCCGGGTTTCGGCTACCGCGGAATGATGCTGGACGTGTCTCGTAACTTCCAACCTGCCGAATCCGTCCGGCGGCTGCTCGACGTGATGAGTCTTTACAAGCTCAATCACCTGCACTTCCACCTCACCGACGATGACGGCTGGCGTCTCGAGATCGACGGGCTGCCGGAGCTGACCGCTGTCGGGGGACGACGCGGGCATACGCTCGACGAGCGCGAGCACCTCATCCCCTCCTTCGGTTCCGGGCCGTTCCCCGACGAGCTGCCGGGCAGCGGCTTCTACACGCGGGAGGAGTACATGGATCTGCTCCGCTACGCTGCCGAGCGTCACATCACGGTGATCCCCGAGATCGACGTGCCCGGACACGCGCGAGCGGCGATCGTCGCGATGGAGGCACGCTACCACAACCTGAGCGAGCAGGGCGACGAGCAGGCGGCAGGGGAGTTCCGCCTGAACGATCCGCATGAGTCGTCGACCTACCGT
>JBOHRM010000893.1:0-2773 GCA_050732715.1 Longimicrobiales bacterium | reverse complement strand
CGTCGAAACAACGCGCGCAGAGGCGAGCGCGGGAACAGGAGCCAACCCATGTACCACATCGTCATCGCTGGCCTCACGCACGGCGGCCCGTACCTCTCGCGGCAGCACAAGCCGGTGGCGGTCTACGTCGCGCCGAAGAGGCGGTTTCTCACAGTCGAGGTGTTCGACGACCTCAAGCACGTTCTCGCGGAGGTGATTCTAACGGCGTCGAACGCGTCGTCAGCGAACTTCACCTCGATATATAGGAGGCACTCGAATGCACGACATCCCGATGTACCGGCTCGTCCACCTCGTCGTTGACGATTACCGGCAGGTTCAGCGCACCGTGCGAGGCCTGGCGATCGCCATCGTGACCACGGTCGTCTGTCTCGGCCTGGGGGTCGCGGTCGGGAGGATCGCGCCCGAACCGAAGTGGCCGCACCTCGGTTGGCTGTGGGCGCTCAACAACCTGCTTCTCGTCTGCATGACCGAGGAAGCGGTCTTCCGTGGCTACCTGCAAGGAGAGCTGAGCCGCCGTTTCAGCGGAGTCCGCCACGGCGACATCTTAGCGATCGGCATCGCGGCGACGCTGTTCGGTCTGGCTCACGCGGCCGGCGGCATCGGACTGATCGTCGTGGCTGGACTCGCGGGCGTGGGCTACGGCCTCGCCTATCGCGTCGGTGGGCTCCAGGCGGCCGTACTCGCCCACTTCGGCCTGAACCTGACGCACTTCACACTGTTCACCTACCCGCTGTTGGCCGGCTGAGGACGGCATGATCGGCAAGGTGATGAAGGGGCGCGGCTTCGCAGGCCTCGCACGCTACCTCGAGACCGGCCGCGCCGGAGACTCGCCTGACCGCGTCGAGTGGGTCGAGGCACGCAACCTTCCCACGAACGATCCGGAGACCGCGAGCCTGATCATGCGCGCGACGGCCGCGCAGTCGGACCGCGTCCAGAAGCCCGTCTACCACATCGCGCTCTCTTTCGATCCGGACGACGGCGCCGATCAGGCGATGATGATCCGGGTCGCCGACCGACTACTGAGCGATCTCGGTCTCAAGGAGCATCAGGCCTTGATCGTCGCGCACGGTGACACGGCGCACGCGCATGTGCATCTGATGGTCAACCGCGTACACCCCGAAACGTTCCGTGCGTGGCATCCGCAGCACGACTACGCGCGCATCGAGCGCTCGCTGCGCGCGCAGGAGCATGAGCTCGCGTTGCGCGCGGTCCCGGGACACCACTACCGCCTCGACGGCCACGAGCTACCTGACCGATCGCAGGCGCTCACGAGTGGCCAGCTTCGCAAGTGGGAGCGCACGGGGGAGATGCCGTTCGACGAGCTCGTGCGCAACGTCGCCCGGCGACATCTGCTGCAGGCCACGAGCTGGCGTGATCTCGAAGCGCGGCTGAGTCAGGAAGGGCTACGGGTCGAGCCGCGCGGGCGAGGCCTGGTCGTCACGGACGGCAAAGAAGAAGTGAAGCTATCGAGCGTGGCACCGCGTGTGTCACGCGCCAACCTCGAGCGGCGGTTCGGAGCAATGCATGGAGAACAACAGGATATCGGCGAACGGCAGTCCCCGAATGGGCCTGCGCGAACGGCTTCAGCACACGAACGCGACGCCGGTGCCGCCGGCCGAGGGGCTGGAGATGATGTCGAGGCTCGCAGAGCACCAGCGCGTGCTGAGCGAAACGGAGCGGAACCTGGCGTACACCGTCGAGACGCTCAGGCGCCAAGCCGACCGGGCGGGGTGGCTCCAGACGGGCGTGATCGTCCTGGCGCTGATCGCCGGGATGATGGGCGGAATGACGGCGGGGCTCGTGATCCTCGCCTGGATGCGGTGAGACCCCGAGGCGATCATCGATTGGCGAGCGCGGCCGAAGCGTTCATTCGTCAGGTGGATCGAGACGAGCGACCCTTCGATGATTTCGTCCGCCAGGCGGGCCGGGGAGACCGAGCCGGACGATTCAATGAGTTCGTCCAGCAGGCGGCCCAGCGAGATCTACGCGAAGCCACCAGCTGGGGAGACTTGGCAGGGCGGCTGCTCCGGAATGGCCTCTACCTTCGAGTCCACGATAACGATCTGGCCGTCACGAACGGGGAGTACTCCGTCAAAACCTCAAAGGTGGCACCCGGTGTCTCGCACGCTGCGCTTGCCCAACGGTTTGGCGAGCCCCTTGTCGTCTATAGAGACAAGGAGCCGCAGCCTCAGGAGCGCGCTGCCAGCCGAAACACTGGGGCTCCTGATCTTCGCGTTGATGCCGTGAAGCGGTCCGTCGACGCACTGGAACGTCGCATCCTACTGGAGCGAACTCGCGATACCGCCGCCGAGATGCTCGACCGTGCACGCATGCAGCTTGACCCGCACATCGCAAAGCGCGCGCAGGCACGCGAGGCAGCCCAGCGGTTTCGTGCAGCGCTGGCGAAGGTGTATCGCAATCCTGCACAGGCGCGGCAGGCGTTCTATGCGAGAGCACGCTCGGAAGGCGTCGCGACGGCGGCCCGCGAGCTGATCCACCGTCCGGAGCGGTTCGGTGCGCTGCGCGGCGTCCAGGTCGGACCGGTGCGGTCGCCGGAACGCAACGAGGCTCTGCGAAACACCCCCAAGCTCGGGCACCTCGGGACTGAACATCTCCGGCGCACCCGGGAGGTGTGGGCGAATCGCAGTGAATACCGGCAGGCGAGAGCGAACGTCGAGTTCCAGGAACAACGAGTCAAGCAGCTCGACGCGCAGCTCGCTCGGGGCTCCGGGAGCGAGCGCATCAAGCAGTTCCTGAGCCGGCAGCTTCGAGC
>JBOHRM010000892.1:0-3805 GCA_050732715.1 Longimicrobiales bacterium | reverse complement strand
CTCCTGCTTCCGCACGACGACCAGGCAGAGCCACGGCCGCAGCCGCCCTTGGGCGTCACCCCTCGCGGGTGTGAGCAGCCACGGCAGCGCGGGCACGGCCAACTCGACCGCCGGGAAGTAGTCCGGTTCGAAGCCGCTCGAGAAGTGCGGCGGGTCCGTGCGCGTGACTACGGACGGGTCGAAGCCGAGCGCGTCACCCGGTCCGTAGAGCCGCAGCGATACCGGCACATCGATTCGCTGGTTCACGCGCACCTTCAACGCAAGCGATGGCCTGTCCGGCACGCCGCCGCCAAGAGTGTCGACCGTCGGGATCGCGGTGGCGGCGCCCTCGCGCAGCCACGGCACAAACCGGTAGCGAGCGCTCACGGCGTGGCTCCTTCCTCACGGAACACCGTGATGACCTGCAGCTCGCCGCGTGTGTGCGGCTGCTCCTCTTCGTGTTTCCATAGCGCCTGCGCTGCCGCCGTGTAGGACGGTGCGCCGGCCTCATCGATGTCGCGCAGCGCGACCGGCGCCAGGTCGCGTGTGCTCGCGACCACGTACCACGCCTTCATCACACCCACGCCGAGCGGCGGCGCCTCGAACTTCGCGTTGCCGATCAGCTGTACCGGCGGCCGGTACGCCTCCACCGTGATCCGTTCGTACAGCTCGTCCTCATCGACGTCGAGCGGCGTGACCTGATGATCGTCACCATCGACGCCCGGAATGAACGTCTCGTAATCGATCGGCGCATCGCCGACGAGCGCGGCGTCCGCGTCACCGCCGAAGGTGAACCCGCCGCCAACTCGGATGCCGGCCTGCATCCGCTCGAACGACGGGCGGCGCAGCTTGGTCGCGTCGCTCATCTCGAGGAACTGCGCGGGCGCGAAGAAGTCGAGCACGGGGTGCGCAGTACCCGCGGCGGCTCCGTTGCCCGCGGCCACATCGATCGTGAAGCGGCGGTCACCCGCGGGTGTCGCGTTGCCGAAACGCTCGATCGTGATGCCGAGCGGCACGACGCGCTGCTGCACGCTCACCTCGCCGAGCGGGTGCACGAGCACCTCACCCGTGGCGCGCTGCTCGCGGAGCGTCAGTACCGCGCCCGCCCGACCGGGCAGCCGTGTGCCCCAGTTGCGCGTGTCGGCCAGCGCCTCGAGGAGAGCGGGCATCGGATCGACTGGTGACGGCAGCGGCGGCGGCTGGTCCGCGCCACAGACCCGGTCGAAAGACACGGATTTCGAGAACCGCCAGATCTTGAACGTCGCGCGGCCACGCGCATGCCAGGGTGATGGCCCCGAGAGCGTCAGCTCGAGGTCGACACCGCAGAGCGTCCGGCCGTGCCACTTGAGCGTGATGCCGGCGCGGATGTCGACCACGAACATGAACGGCTCGAACTGAAACAGCGAGTCGAAGCCGAGGTAACCCTCAACGCTGAAGCCGGACGCGCGGACGCGTAGGTCGACGCGCGCGCCGACTTGCACCGTGTTCGACGTCAGCGCGAAGTACGCCTCGAGCCTGAGCCGTATCGAGTCGCCACGGTTCACCGTCATCGCGGCGCGCGCGAGCCTCGGGAAACCCGCGGGCGGCGTGAAGTTCGGATGGAACCCGCCGATGGCGAGAAGGAAGGTCGGATCCCCGGTCCATCGCGCGCGCAGCGCCATCTCACCGGTGAGCGGCTGCTTGAGGACGTGAGAGTCATAGAGCACCGCGTCGATCGATATCTCGTCACGGTCCCAATCGATCACGCCGAGCACGTCCATCTGCAGCTGGACCAGCACCTTCTGTTCGCTGGGCAGCAGCACGCGGATCTGTCCGAGGATCAGCAGTCGCCACGGGTCCGGGAACTCGAGCACGAGGCCGAGCTCGATCGTCACGATTGTGGCAGGCGGCCACGTGAAGCGGCCCATCAGACCGACCATGAACTGACCGTCACGCGCGGGCATCACCGTCTGCAGCACCGTGATGATGCGCGGCGCGTCGGCCACCGGATTCTCGGGGAACAGGATCGCGTCCAGCGAGCGATTCTTCAGCCCCGCCCGCAGCGCCTCGACATTCGCGGTGCGGTTCAGGCCGAGCAGGCCACCGACACCCCTGAGGCGGAAGCCGAACGGGAGGTTGATCGGCTTGAAGTCCGCCGCGTTCACGATGATCAGCAACGAGTAGCCACGTGTGCCATCGGGCTTCTTCGTCGTGATCACGCCGACGGCCGACAGCGTCAGCTTGCCCTTGATGTCGAGCTGCACCGCACCCGCGTACTGGCCGGCATCCGCGTCGTAGAAGAGGTAACCGGCCCCTTTGACCGACGGACAGTCGATCACGAGGCCGATGCCGGAGGGCCCCTTGAATCCGAACGTGGGCGGGTTCCGCTTCTTCGGGTCCGCGGCGGCCGCGAAGCCGAGGCGGTCGACCGTCGCCGTGACCGCGCCGAGCTTCACGTCGAGCGTCGAGAGAAACTCCATCTGCACGGCCTTGCCCGACGGCCCACCGCCGAGCGAGACCAGCAGCTGCCGCAGCCGCACGGGTCCGATCGAACGGTTCAGCGGCAACGACAGCTTCAACCCACTGCCGCCCTCGAGGAAGATGCCGCGGTCACTGGACAAGCCGAGGCCGAGATCGAAATCGAAACGTACCTCGCGCGCGGGGATCGACTGCTCGACGAACGGATCCGCCTCCGCGACCTGCATCACCAGACTGCTCTTCTTGGCGACGGCCTTGATCGACGCCCCCGTAGCCCCCAGCTGCATCGTGATCGTGAACTTGCCGATCTCGAGCCGCGTCGCCTTCGCGACGCCGAGGATGTACGGGCCTTGCTCCGTCTTGCGCGTGGTCTCGATCGTCGCCGTGGCCGATGCGTCGGCGGGGCCGTTCACCGTCACCGAGTCCCAGATCAAAAAATCGACCGCGCCCGTCGACGCGAACTTGACCTTGAGCCGCCAATTCTTGCTGAGCGGCGCCGTCACCTCGTCCGAGCCGTTCAGCGCGATCAGCAGACCCGGCCCACCGTGATCTTCGGGCACCCACGCGATGGTCGCGCCCAGCTTGCCCGTCACGCTGCCGCCGTCCGTGTCCGACTTCTTGCCCTGGACCTGGAGCGAGAGCATGCCGCGCGCGAGCCCGTCGGCCACCGGCGTGGGCGAGTCTCCGCCTACGTCCCAGCCGTACAACGTGGAAGGTCGGGGCAAACCCAGGTCGAAGTATGAAAGCAGAATGCCGAGCGGGAGCAGCACCGCGTGCGAAGCCCACTCGACGTCCGCCGGCGCCTCCAGGACCTCGAGTGCCTGCTTGATCTGTTCGGGCCGGTCGAGGAACACGCGCGCGAGCTGCGCGGCGTAGGAGACGCGCGGGTACCGGAGTCGCGCGTAGTCGGTGCCGAGCAACGTGACGAGCTGGTACGTCAGCTCTTCGATCTCCTCGCGCGGACCGGATGCGTTCGACGAAATGAACGCGTCGATCGCCTCGAGCACGTTGACGATATCACCGAAGGCGCTCAGGAACGCGCCGTAGTCTGCGTCCTGACGCTCGCGATAGAGATCGATGCTGTCGAGGCGCTCGTCGGGAATGACGAGCGGCGGGGCGGACGTGACCTCGACACCGAGGTCCTCCAGGATCTCCCGCCTCGCCGCGTCGCTCGACAGCGAGTCGCGAATCCACTCGAACAGCTCGACGGCGATGCCCGCCGCGCGCTGCACCAACGACCGGTCCGCGTCGCTCATCTCTAGTGCCCCTAGGGCTGCTCGATCTCGACCGCCGGCATCGTCTCCTCCGGCACATCGAGAGCGACGTCGTGTCGGGTGAACACCGCGGCACTGCCCGAGCCGCCCGGCCG
>JBOHRM010000891.1:0-8802 GCA_050732715.1 Longimicrobiales bacterium | reverse complement strand
TGGTTCGCCTGATCCAGTCGCTCCTCTTCGGCATCCAGCCGCTGGATCCGGCGGTTCTCGCCGGGACCGCAATCCTGCTCGGCGCAGCCGCGGTAATCGCCTGCTTCATCCCGGCGAGGCGGGCGACCAGGGTGGACGTCACGACGACGCTGGCGGAGGGGTGAGCGGAGGCGATAAGCCACCTGCTCCGGACACCCCGCCCGGGCAAGCCCACAAGACCGTGTCTGCGGTTGGCTTATCCCACATCTTTCAGCGCCTCGGTGGGCTGGATTCGGAGCGCCCGACGCGCGGGCACGCCGCACGCGAGAAGACCCACGACCGTTAGAACGGCCACGACGGTCAATGATGAGCGGTGCTGCGCCAGCCCGCTCGTCGGGTCGGCCGGTCCCGAACCGCTCACTGCGTCGAGGAGCAGAATCAATGGAAGCATTCCCACGACGACGCCGAGTCCGATCTGCATGAACGCCCGCGAAAAGATCGCCCACAGGATGCGTTGCGGGCCAGCGCCGAGCGCGGTGCGGATCCCGATCTCGCGGGATCGACGCGAGACCGTGAATGACATGAGCGAGTACGTGCCCGCCGCCGAGATCAGCAAGCCGATCAGAGCCACCACGGAGAGCACGGAGGCGATGAGCAGGTTGAGAAACTGATTCAACCGGCTGTTCTGATCCACGAGGCGGTCGAGCGTCGCAACATCATAGACGTGGAGGTTCGGGTCCAGTGCGGTGGCGGCGGCGCGGAGCCGTGACGCGAACGAGGCGGCGTCGTCTCGGACGTGCACTGCCATGCGGACCGCGTACGTGCCGTCCGGTCCCCCGCTGACCGGATCCGCGCGGCCGGCGACCGGCCCCGGGCTCCCGGCGAGCAACGTGGTCGGGTCCGCCGCCAGCGGATGGTATAACGCGGGCGTCCTCTGTGCTCGCAGGCTGACAAAGGCCCTCTCTGTGGCGATCTCTTTTACGACACCGATGATCTCGTACCATGGCCCCGGTGTTTCGTCGGCAGGGCTCGCGTAACGGACGCGCCGGCCAATGGCGTTCCGATCTACCAGAACCTCGCGTACGAAGGACTCGTTCACGATCACGGCACGACTGTCGGCCACGAGGTCGCCCGAGTGGAACCCTTGACCCGAGAGGATCGGCGCACCGAGCGCGTCGAAGAAATTCACGTCGACGAACGCGGCCTCGACTTCATGCCCGATTAGCGGCGGCTCGCCTATCGAGAATTCGTCCCGACCGGTGGGCGGCGCCACGCCTTCGACCTCGACCTGGCGTGTGGGGTGGCGCATGCCCGGCAACCGGTCGGCGAAGGTCACACTGACGGCGGTGGGCTCGGCCGCGAGGCGCCGTCGGAGCTCTTGATACGTCGACTGGAAACGCGCGAAGGACGCCATCCTGTTGAGCGAGTCGCTCGCCGGCGCCTCCCAGCGCATCTCGAGCCGGGCCGAGAGATATTCCTCCGCCGGAAATCCCAGATTAGCCGCCTCGGCGTCGGCCCCAGCCCAGGTCCATCCGAAGCCGACCGCGAACGGCAGGGTGGCGACCGCGAACGCCACCTGCGTTACGATCATGCCGGTCCAGAGTCCTCCGAACCGCATCTCCGAACCGCCGCTTTCGGCCGCGTGCCGGAGACGTGCCTGCACGCGCGGTCCCGTCGCTTTCAGTGCCGGCAGGACGCCGGCGAGGACGGCACCGAGGACCGCCGCCGCGCCCGCGTACACCATGGTTGCGGGTGCAAGACCGTCGTTCCACCAGAACGGCGCCGGCCCTCCATTCACGTGGTTCCAGAACAGGACCGTCAACCACTTCAACGTCCAGGCGACGGCGGCGAGGCCGATGAGCGCGGCCGCCAGTCCGAGCACGAGCGCCTCGATGAAGAGCTGCGCGATGATTCGGCTTCGGCTCGCGCCCAGCGCATACCGCACCACGATCTCGCCCTCGCGGGTCGCGGTGCGCGCGAAGACGAGCGTGGCGACGTTCGCGGATATCACGACCAACACCATCACGAAGACGGACTCGATCCAGTACAGCTGCGCCGCGGACCCAGCACCGAAGAACAGCTCCGTGTACGGGACGATCCGGGGTCGCAGACGCTCGTTCGTTTCCGGAAATTCGGCGGCGAGGCGCAAGGCGATCGCAGTGAGCTCCGCCTGCGCTCGCTGAAGTGTGACGCCTGGAGCGAGGCGGCCGAAGACCTGGATCGAAGGACCCTCGCGTCGTTCGTAGCCCGCGATGTCTCGCTCGAGCGGGACCCAGTAATGCTGGTTGACCGGGAACGCGAAGCCTTCCGGCATCACCCCCACCACCGTCGTGGGTGTGTTGCCGAGCCGCACGACCCGGCCGACCACTTCCGGATCTGCATCGAAGCGGCTTTGCCAAACGTCGTATCCGATCACCACGACTGGCGCCGCACCGGCCTGTTCGTCCGCGTCCTCTAGGCGACGACCCAAGAACGGGCTGACGCGTGCGACGTCGAACGCCGACGCGCTGATCTCGGCGCCGCGGACCGCCTCGCCCCCATGTTCGTCGATGAGCAGGTTGCGCTCGATCGGCCGGAACGCGCCGAGGTCATGGACCGACTCGAGCTCGTCACGCCAGACGACGAAGTCGTGGAGCGACCGCGGCTCGGCATCGTTCGTCGCCAAATCCCAGTTACGGAGTCCGACGATGCGATCGCCGTCCTCGAGCGGAATCGCCGGCCGGCGGAAGTCGTTCACGACCTCGAGGTACGCAGCGCCGAGCGCGATGCCGAACGACATTGCCAGACCGCCCACGAGCGTGAGGCCCGGATACTTGATCAGCATCCGGAGCCCCAGCTTGAAGTCCAGCCACGACACGCGCGCACTCATGCCCTCGCCTCGCCGAACCGAGCTCGACTCGGTTGGGCCACGCGCCTCGCCTCGCCCCGGCCGCCACTCGCGAAGCCGTTCGCGCAGAAAGCGGCCGGAGAACGAAACCGCTTCCGTCCAGTACCAGAGCCGGGCGCGCCGTGGACCATCCGTTTCGCACCGGCGCCGGAACACTTCGTCGAGATCGCCCGCGATGTCGTCTCGCACGTCCGCCGGAAGCGCGCGCCCGAGAAGCCAGCGCGCCAACCGCGGGGGTTCGGGACGCGGCATCATTTCACATCTCCGAACGCAGGACCCTCACCCCACGCGACTACGTCGCGCGGGGGCCCCAGGTCCAGACCTCTCCACATCTGATCGAGCGCCTGCCGCGATTCGCGCAGAAGCTCGAGCCCTGCCGGCTCGATCTTCACACAGCGCCGCGCCTTGCCGCCTCGTTCACGCACAGGCTCACTCATCCAGGACGAGATCAACCCCTTCTGCTCCAGCCGGCGCAGCGTCACGTAGACCGCCGCGCGTGCCACCTTGCGGCTGGTTCGCCGCTCGATCTCGTCGACGATCGGCACGCCATACGCGTCCCCGCGCAGCCGCACGATCGCCAGCAGCACCAGCTGCTCGAACTCTCCCAAACCTTGATGCGCCACGTCGTTATCCCTTTCCGGGATTCATCGGAGTGAGACGATTACGTTGTTATCATAATCGAGACGGCCGATACACGCTAGTGGTCCGTCATCGAGGTCATGATGATGCCGAGCGCGCGGTGGTGATCAGCGACATCGGCCCGTGGAGGTTGGCAACGCCCTGAGCGGAAAGCCGCGAATGCGGAAGGTCGGAGGCACGTTCATGGTGCTCAGGCGAAGTTCACATTCTCGCGCAGTCCTGCGTCCCCGGCGTTGTCCAGCAGCCGGACGAGAGCTGCGCGTTCCAGTGCGCGGGTACGCCGCCGGATGAGGACTATGATTCCGGGATGGCGCGTACGAGCGGCCAGCGCGAGAAAGTCGTCCCGATTGCAGGTGATCAGCACGCTGCCGTGCTCGGTGGCAAGATTCAGCACCTGATCGTCAGGTATGGTCGTGGATACCAACTCGCGCAGCCGCTGTACTTCGTGACTGAGCGTCGTAAGTGTGTAGGTAATGTCGTCGGGGACGTCGTGATCCAGCAAGAATTTCACGGCATGTCGCTGGCCATCTGGCGGGCCACGAGCACGTCGATCTCGCCTCGATGATCCTCATAATAGGCGAGACATTCAAAAACCTGAGCCCGCGTCAGGGTCGGGAAGCAGCGAGTCACGATAGTGTCCACGGTCTCGCCGTTCTGGAGGAGACCGATCACGTCGTGAACGCCGATCCGCGTGCCGTCAATTATCGCGTGCCCGCCGCGCACGCCGGGGTGCTGAGTCAGGTAGCGATAGGCGGCGGCGGCTCCTCTTGAATCATCCATGCGTAAAAGGTAAAACGACTCCCGCTTCTGGCCAAGCGGAGCTCGAGCAACGCCTACCGCCGGTAGGGACCTGGGACTCTGAAGCACGTTGCAGCTGAAGCAGGGAACGCTCCCTCCCCGCGGTGGGGGCCGGCAGAGGGTTGCTCCCCCTGGGGTTCCGGTCCGATCACCTGTCGATCCTCTCGTTCACCGGTTTCGACGGCAGATTGAGCGGTGCCTCATTGACCGCGAGTCACCGTGGCCGATGGGCAAAGCATGCAACGACGGAACGTGAATCTGATCGATCGCGAAGGCGTGGAGATGGAGCACCTGGTCCGTCGCTATCTCTCCGATCGGGTTTCGTTGTGCAATCTTGGTCATTGTAACGTGTGAGCGGATCGAAGGCGTAGCTCAGCGAACGAGAGCGGGTAGTGAGCCGCATTCACACGGCGTCAGCTTGTATCTCGGGCGCGGCCGAATGCTCACTCGTTTGAATGGGGGCGTGGCGCTGATCTCGAAGGTTCAGATTGCGTCAAGGCGTTCGAGCGGCTTGATGGCTAAGAGTACCCCGCCCAACACACCGAAGATGCCGACCCCCGCCAAGCCCCAGATATCCAAGCCTTGCAGGGCGTGCGTGTCGAGAAACCACGTCTCAAACTGCTCGGCCACGGCCAGCAGACCGCACGCGCCGGCTGCGCCAAAGCTGGCGAAAGCCAGGAAGCCGCGCCGTCCGCCAAATCGTCGCAGATGCTGGATGCCTGCACTGGCCGCCACCAACAGGCCCAGCCAAAAGAGCGATCTACCGGTTATGGCCCATACCTCTTGGACGAGTCGGCCGGCACCGAATATACCCTCGCCTATCGGCGTTTCCGCGAGATTCGCTACCCACCCGATGGCGGCCGTGACGATCCCTTTGAATGCCCGACTGACTGCACGTTCGCGGGATCGGACGCGGTCAAGGTTCACCGAGGAACGATCGTTTACTACGACAGCACTCGGGTCGGTCATTGGGGTCGTCCGTTCGAGGGGGGGCGTTCTCGGACCGTAGATAAACCTACCCGCGGGGAGCAGCCGACACAACTTCGGCGGCCGATCGAGCGGCAAACTGGGCCTGCCTCGCATCTACGATGAAATGTGTAGACAAACGGGGCAGTAGGGTGTATCTTGTCCTACGAAGGGTTGTGTAGTCACTCGGGGAAGGGTCGTGCGAAACTGGAGGCAACGTGCAAGAGGACGTTCGGTTCACGGACCGTGAGCTGGACTTGATGAGCGTGCTCTGGCGGCTCGGGTCAGGTACCGTGAACGAGGTTCGCGAACATCTCAGAGACGAGCCCGGATACACGTCGGTCTTGAGGATCCTTCAGATCCTGGAGGAGAAGGGACACGTCCGTCACGAGGTGGAAGGCCGCGCGTATCGGTACGTCCCGACGGTGGGTCCGGAGGCGGCCGGGCGGAGCGCGCTCGGCAAGATCGTCGACAAGATCTTTCACGGCTCCGCGGAGCTGACACTGGCCCGGCTGGTGGAGGAGCGACCGATCTCGGACGACGAGCTTCAGCGGATGCGCCGGATATTGAACGAGCTGGCTCGCGAGCGAAAGCGAGGGAAGTCGTGAGCGTCACGATGTTGGCGGTCTACGCGCTCGGGGTTGCTGCCGTCCTCGCGCCCGGAGCCTGGTTCATGGAGCGCGCGCTCGCGGGTCTGCGACTGCCCACGCGAGGGGCGTGGATCGGCGCCTTGGGGCTCTGCATCGGATTGCCGCTGGCGGCTTCCCTGTCAGGCGCCCGACAGCATGACTGTGACGTTCCCGCCGGCACGCCGGCAGTGACCATCGCACCAGCCGAAATAGAGGGAAGCGCGGTCGGCGGCAGCGGCTCGAAACGGCACCCGGCGCTCGGTTCGCTGGCGGATTGGATGGCCGAGTTGGATCGAGCCCTCGCGTCCGCAGCCGCTTTCATCCCGGGCGGAGATCGGGTCGACACGTGGATCGCGAGCGTGTGGGGCGCGATGTCGATTCTCATGGCGACGGTTCTTCTCGCGTCCATGCTGCGCCTGCATCGCCGAGCCAACCATTGGTCAGAGGAGACACTGTTCGGGCGGCCAGTGAAGGTCTCCACCGCAACGGGTCCCGCGACCATCGGCCCGATCCGCCCGCTGATCGTCATTCCACGGTGGGCCAAAGAGCTTCCGCCGAACGAGCTGGAGTTGGTTGTCAGACACGAGGGCGAGCACGTGCGCGCCCGCGACACGCTTCTGCTCGCGATGGGGCTCTTCGCGCTCGTCGCGTGTCCGTGGAATCCGCTGGTCTGGTGGCAGCTGCGGAGGCTGAAGGAGGCGGTCGAGGTGGACTGCGACCGGCGCGTCCTCCGGAGCGGCGTCGCGTCGGCGCGATACGGGGAGCTGCTAGTGAAGGTCGGAAGCCGCAGACACCAGGGATCGCTCGCAATCCCGGCGATCGCCGGATCGATTCCTCTGCTCGAACGGAGGTTGACCGTCATGAAAGCTGTGGGAGAGAGGGTTTCCTTCCCGAGAACCGCGGCTGCGATGGCCGCCGCGTTGCTCCTGATCGTGGTCGCGTGCACGACCGAGCCGCCTGTGGCGACCGAGGCGCAAGCCACGGAGGCGCACGCCGCATCCGAAGCACGTGGCGAGGAGGTAGTCCCCATCCGGGTCGACCGAGATGGAAGAGCGTGGGTGAACGATCGACTCGTCCCGATCGACCTCATGGATGATGTCATGGCGCCGCTCGCGCCCGATGCCGTGGTATCCCTCGACGTGCACGAGGCAGCGCGCTACGGCGTGGTGGCAGCGTTGCAAGACCAGCTGCGCGCGGCAGGGCTCATCCGTGTCGTCTTCACGCTGGTCGGGTCGGAGGATCCACGCCCGTCGTCGGACGATGTCGACGACGGGGTCCCGGTCGTCCTGCCTGCCACCAGCATGCCGGACTTGCGTCGAGTCAACGTCAGCCGGCGAAACCTCCTCTTCCTCGACGTGCTGCCGGCGGGGAGGGTCGAAGCCCGCCGTGGCGATGAACGCGGCGTTCGAGAAATCGCGCCATCGGATGTCGAGGCCCTGTGGCGTCGGAACGTCGCGCTGAACCCGAACCTGATCGCGGTGGCGAGAACCCACCCCGATGCCGAGTACAGGTACATGTATGACGTTCTGGACGCACTCCACGGTGCAGACGCCACGCGAATCTCGCTCCAGGTAGCGCCTTAGCGATCTCCGAGGCATCCCCGTCGCCGCGACGATGCGTCGCGCTGGGGCGCGAGGAGGAAATTTGATCCAAGCACTTTCTCGTGGCATTGCGGCCACGGCGGCACTGCTCGTCGTCGGCTGCGGCGCAGAGCCGCGCGCCACCGGTGATTGGATGGGTACCGTCTACGACAGCGTGGGCGTGCTGGTCGTTGATAATCCGGAGAGGGGTCTCTGGACGCCGGGCGCCGCGTGGCGGCTCGAGGAAGAGTTGCGCATCGGTGTGCCCGACGGCGATCCGGTCCGAGAGTTCGGCCGGATCTCCGATATCGGGGTGGATAGATCTGGCCGCATGTACGTTCTCGAGCGCCACGCGGTGGAAATCCGCGTCTTCGACGACGAGGGCGAGTTCGTGCATGCATTCGGGCGGCCAGGAGGCGGGCCGGGCGAGCTCGCGTCCCCGTCGGCCGTGTTGATCGGCGCCGCTGACACGGTGTTCATACCGGATACGCGGAATCAGCGGGTTCAGCGGTTCCTAGCCGACGGTTCAGAGGCTGGATCGTTTACCATTTCGCCGGCGGATGGAATCCCGCTGACATGGCGGATTCGACCAGACGGGCTCCTGATCGAGGAGGTCAGGACTCTGCCGGCCCCGCGAGCCGGCGAGGCGCGCAATCTTCTGATCGTTCGCCGCGGCGACGGCGTCGCTCGCGAGACGCTGATGGAGACGCCGGTTGGTGACGCCATGGTGATTCAGAATGGGCAGCCGCAGATGACTATGTTCGCCCCTGAGCCGTTATGGACGATGCTCACCGACGGGCGCGTCGCCAGCGGACGCAATTCGGAATACCGGATCGAGCTGCGTACGGCGGATGGCAGACTCGATCGCGTCGTGCGGCGACCGTTCGAGCGCCAGTCGTTCAGCGAGTCGGATCGCCGGACGGTTCGCGCCATGCTGCGCGAGAGATTGGAGGATCAGCCCCCGTCTCCGGTGCGGGAGCGGATGATCCAGTCGATGAAGTACGCGGATCACTATCCGGTCTACGCGTCCCTCTTCGGCGGTCCCGACGGAACGCTGTGGGTCCGGCACGCAAAGCACGTATCGTCGCTGGGCCCCTCGGATGTGGAAGCCTTTGATGTGAGAGCTTTCGGTGCGCCCGAGTATGATGTCTTCGATCGCGAAGGTCGGTTCCTGGGTGTGATCGCCACGCCGGATCGGTTTCAGGTAATGCAGGCCGACGCCGAGCACGTATATGGCGTTTTGCGTGACGATCTCGGTGTACAGCGTGTCGTAAGGCTGCGCGTCCGCCGGTGACGAGCCGCGAGCTCGTACACGGCTCACGTC
>JBOHRM010000890.1:0-1576 GCA_050732715.1 Longimicrobiales bacterium | reverse complement strand
GCTCCACTCCGGGAACGCCTGGTCGGCGGCGTCGATCGCCTGACGCGAGTGCTCGACCGTCGCTTGAACGAAGCGCCCGACCACCTGCTCGGGATGTGCGGGGTTGATCGAGTCCGCGACGTCGCCATCGTGGATCTCGCGGCCGCCGATGATCAAGGGATAGGTGCGGCCCATCTCACTACGCACGGTGGCCAGCGCGGCCTCCATGCGACGAACATTATCCTCGTCGCCGAAATCGATCAACGGCTCGTTCAGGAAGTCTACTGTCGTCGGCGTCTTCAGTTCGGTAGCCATGTGCTCACTTCGTTCGCGTTCCGAGTTCCGGGTTCCGGGTTCCGAGTCTGCAAAAGGGACGAGCATAACCGGCAGCCTGTCTTCAGAGCTACGGTCCGTCTACCTTTACATGTCGAAGGTATCGATAGGCACGGCAGACCGCTATGCTCAATCGACCGCCTGACCCGTGAGGTGCGCGACGATGCGAGGGCCGTGATCGCGGCCGTTCTCGATGAACACCTTGTTCGCATCGTTGCCGGCCGCGATCACCCCCGCGATGAAGACGCCCGGCACATTCGTCTCCATCGTCGCGGCGTCGTGGTGCGGGATTCCGGTCTCGGCATCGAACGCGACGCCGAGCCCGTGCGCGAGCGCGGGGTCCGGCGTGTAGCCGGTCATCGCGATGACCCAGTCGTTGCGCAGCGTTTCGAGCGCGCCGGTCACCGTCGAGCGCAGGATCACCCGGTCCGGCAGGATCTCGGCGATCCGCGTCTGCCAGCGAGCCCAGATGTCGCCGTTCGCGATCCGGTTCGTGATGTCCGGCAGCACCCACGGCTTCACGCCGCGGTCGAGCCCCGCCTCGAAATGAACGAGCGTCACGCGCGCGCCCCAGCGATAGAGCTCGAGCGCGGCGTCGACCGCCGAGTTGCCGCCGCCCACGACCATACAATCCTGCGCGAAGTACGGATGCCCCTCGCGGTACGCGTGCGCGACCTTCGGCAGGTCTTCGCCCGGCACGCCGAGCATGTTCGGGTAGTCGAAATAGCCCGTGGCGATCACCACGTTGCGCGCACGGTGCTCGCGCTCATGATCGGTGTGGCTGCGCGTGCGCAGAGTGAAGCAGCCGGCGTGTCCGCTCACCGCCGTGACCTGCTCGTACTGGCGCACGTCCAGCTCGAACAGCGGAACCAGCCGCTGGAAATAGCGCAGCGCCTCGCGGCGAGTCGGCTTGTCTCCCGCGATGATGAACGGCACGCCCCCCATCTCGAGCCGCTCCGCGGTGCTGAAGAACGTCATGAACGTGGGATACCGCGAGATCGCGGACGCGACACTCGCCTTGTCGAGCAGCGTGCAGCCCAAGCCGGCTCGGCGAGCCGCGATGCCGACGCCGAGGCCGCACGGCCCCGCGCCGACCACTGCGATGTCGATCGTGTCCCCCGTCGCGGTCACGGTTGCTGGTACCCCGGCGGGTTCCACTCACTTCGTTCGGGTTGCGAGTCACGAGTCCCGAGTCGCGCGTCGGCTCCCTTCGTTCGACCCGCGGCCCACCACTCGCGACTCGCGACTCGCGACTCATTGAGGG
>JBOHRM010000889.1:0-2034 GCA_050732715.1 Longimicrobiales bacterium | reverse complement strand
CCTCGAGCCCGTGCACATTGCGTGGGAAGGCGCGCTGCCTCCACTGCGCGGACGCCTGCCGCACGTCGCCGTGCGATGCCGGCTCGAGCTCGAAACGGGGACGGTCCACGAATGGTCGGGCGCGCTGCACGAACGCGCGAACGGGAACGAAAAGGCGGACTGGCGCACCGGCCTTCCGCGCACGGTTCCGTTCGGCTACCACCGGCTCGAGCTGTGCGCGGGTTCGGCGGCGTTCGAGACGTCGATCATCAGCGCGCCGCGGCGCGCGTACGATTTGCCGGAGGCGAGCGCGTGGGGCCTGTTCCTGCCGCTTTACGCGTTCCGCTCAGCGCGCGGCGACGGCGCCGACTACGCCGCGCTCGGCGCGCTCGCGCGGTGGACGCATGAGCGCGGCGGCTCGCTGTTCGGCACGCTGCCGCTACTCGCCACATTTCTCGCCGAGCCGTTCGAGCCGAGCCCGTACGCGCCAGCGTCTCGCCTGTTCTGGAACGATTTCTACATCGACGTGGACCGGCTGCCCGGCGCGCACCCCGACCCGCGGCTCGATGCCGGGCGCCGCGAGCTCGCGCAATGCGCGGACGCCGACGTCGTCGACTACCGCCGCATCGCGGCGCTCAAGCGGCGGATCATCGATGACGCGGCGCAGCGGTTCTTCGGCGGACCGTGCGATTCGCGGCGGGAGCCCGACGCGATCACACGGGACTATGCGCGGTTCCGCGCCGTTTGTGACCGGCGCCGCCAAGGCTGGCACGATTGGCCCGATCGCCTGCGCAGCGGCGACATCCGCGACGGCGACTTCGGCCCTCGCGATGAGCAGTATCACCTCTATGCTGCGTGGGTGGCCGAACGCCAGCTCGCCGAAATCGCGGGGCGGCCGCCGCGGCGAGCCGCCGCGCTGTACCTCGACCTCCCGCTCGGCGTCCATCGCGATGGCTTCGACTCGTGGCGTTGGCCCCGCCTGTTCGCGAGCGGCGCGTCCGCCGGCGCGCCACCGGACACGTTCTTCCCGGGCGGCCAGGACTGGGGTTTTGCGCCGGTCGAGCCGCGCGCACTGCGCGCCGACGGCTATCGCTACTTTCGCGACTGCCTGCGCCACCACGCACGCTTCGCCGGCGCGCTCAGGCTCGACCACGTGATGTCACTCGAGCGCCTGTTCTGGATCCCACGCGGATTCGCGCCCGACCAGGGCGTCTACGTGCGGTATCCGCTCGACGAGATGATGGCGGTCCTGACGCTCGAGTCGGTCCGCCACCGGACCGCTATTGTCGGCGAAGACCTCGGCACCGTGTCGCGGAGCCTACGCACGGCAATGGGGCGCCACGGCCTGTATCGCATGTTCGTCCTCCAGTTCGAGGCCACGCCGGGCGACGAATCGCCGCCGCGCGGCATCCCGCGCTTCGCCGTCGCCAGCCTCAACACCCACGACATGCCGCCATTCGCGGCGTGGCGGCGGGGCGGCCGAGACGACGTCGATCCCGCGCAGGGCGAGGCCTCGGCGGGGGCGCACGCACGCGTCGCCGCGGAGCGTGGCGTGACCGAGACGAAGACCGCGCTCGGCCGCGCGCTCGACGGACTCGCCGCGAGCCGCGCGCGCTGCGTGATCCTCAACCTCGAGGACCTCTGGCTCGAGACCCGGCCGCAGAACATGCCCGGCTCGCCGTCCGAGCAGAACTGGCGCCATCGGGCTCGCCTCACGTTCGACGAGATTCGTGGCGATCCGGACATCGGCCGGCAGCTCGAGCGGATCGCGGACAAACGACAACCGGACCCATCGGAATCATGACCGAGCAGCTCCCCCCGTCGCGCGCGGCACCGACTACGCACGCATCGAACGCGGAACCCGGGTCCCGGAACCCGGAACCCCAACGTCAGACAGCCGGCGCAGCCTCGCTGCTCACACCGGAAGATCTGCACCTATTCAACGAGGGGACACACCATCGCCTCTACCGCCGGCTGGGCGCTCACCAGAGGACCGCCGGCGGCACGCACGGCATCAATTTCGCCGTTTGGGCGCCAAACGCCCGGGAAGTCTCC
>JBOHRM010000888.1:0-3215 GCA_050732715.1 Longimicrobiales bacterium | reverse complement strand
GCCGCGGACACGACGCCGCCGCGAAACGAACGGCGCGCGGGTGGCACACGATCCGCCGGCAGCTCCAAGGAGGGAGGGCGGCCGCCGAGCTGTTCCTTCCAGTACTCGACGTGACGCGCCGCATCGCTGCTCGCGAGCCGCTGCGTCTGCCAGTGTGCGAAATCGGCGTACTGAAGAGGTGTCTTGTCTGTTGTCTGGGCGACAACGCCGCGGTCCCGGGACGCTGCGGGAACGGGATGGCGCGCAAGCCTAGACCTGTAGTGGTCGGTGATCTCACGCCAGAGCAGCTCGAGCGACCATTCGTCACACGCGATGTGGTGCACGGCGATGACGAACACGTGATCGCGTTCCCCGAGACGCAGCAGGGAAGCGCGGAACACCGGACCCGCCTCGAGGTCGAACGGCCGGCGGATCGCCGCGCTGGCCCGCTCGATCGCCCGCTGCTCCCGGTCCGCATCCGAACCCTGGTCCAGCGCGACCGCCTCGAAGTCGAACGCGACGTCGGGGTCGACAATGGCGACGGGTCGTCCATCATGCGTCTCGTAGCGGGTCCGGAGGCTCTCGTGGCGCGATACGACGGCGGCGATGCTGTCACGCAACCTCTCGGCATCGATCGGGCCAGCCAGTCGACGTGCGTCGAACATCGTGTACGCGACGCTCTCCGGCGCGAGCTGGTGCAGGAACCAGAGCCGTCGTTGGCCGGGCGAAAGGACGGGCGGCTCGCCCGCCGGCCGTCTCGGGATCTCGTTGAAGGCGAGTGACGATGTTCGGCCGTGCAACGTGTCGTCGACGAGCCGTGCGAGTGCAGCGACGCTCGATGCCTCGAACGCGCTCCGTAACGGCAGGTCCACGTCGAACGCCTGGTTCACCCGGGCGATGATCTGGATCGCGAGCAGCGAATTGCCGCCGAGGTCCAGAAACTGATCCTCGACGCCGACGCGCTCGAGTCGGAGGACATCGGCCCATATCCGGGCGACGCGTTCCTCGAGCGGCGTGCGCGGCGGGCGGTACGGCGTGGGCAGCGCCGGCCGTGCCGCATCCGGATCGGGGAGCGCGCGCCGGTCGACCTTCCCACTGGCCGTGAGCGGAATCCGCTCGAGGCGCACGAAATGTCGCGGGACCATCGGCTCCGGCAGCATGCGCGCGAGATGGGCGCGCAACGCTGCCGGCGGCAGCGCCTCTGCCGCGACGTAGTAGCCGACGAGCCGGACCTCGGCCTCGCCGCCTCGGTTCTCGACCGGCGCGTGGTAGCCGATCTCGGTGAGGATGCGGCGGACGTCAGACGGGTCGATGTCATCGTGCAGCTCGGCGAGCGCGGCATCGCGAGCCTTGTGACCGATGCGAACGTCCCAGCTGTACGGCAACGCGTAGTTGTGGAACCCGCGCTCGCCTAGGTGCACGAAAATGCCGGCCTGATTGATCAGGCAGTTGCTCGAGCGGCCGGTGTCCGAGGGCCGAATCCACGGCACATGCCGCGCGAGGTACGCCAGCATCTCGTCGAGCCCGACATCGCAGTAACGGTAGAAGTCCAGGAACGCGACTTCCTCGAAGATCGCGTCCTGCCGGAAATCTCGCGTGTCCAGCAGCTGAGCGACCGCGTCATCCGCTCGATGGTACGCCTTCCGGGCCTCGAGAACGATGCGATCGATGCGGCCGGCGTCGAAGCTCTCGTCGTCGAACAGCTCCTCGCTGAGCCTCGTCTCGAAGAACTGGCCGCGCGACAGACCCGTGACCACCAGCGGAACGCCCTTCTCGCGGGCAAGGCGCGCGCCCAATGTGTACAGCGTCTTGAAGCAGCCGTTGCACACGTTGCTGTGACGCTCGAGACTGTCGACGAAGATCGCGTTCATCGCGGGCGTGGTCCCGAACACGTGCGGAACGCCCAGCTGATCCGTGACGCGACGGATATTCGCCTTCGCTCCGTTCGACAGGTACCCGTTGTCCAGTGTGAAGGCCAGCACGCGTGCGCCCATCTCGACCAAGCGGCATAACGCGTACGTGCTGTCCTTCCCGCCGCTCAGCAGCATCAGACAGTCATAGTCACCACGGCGGCGCTGTCGCGCGTCCTGGATCTCATCGCGCAGGTCGGGCATCGTACGGAAATAGCCGCGCACCCGGTCGCGGTAGCCGTCGAAGCGCCGGCATGCATTGCACACACCGGCGGCATCGTACTTTGCGCCCGGGTAGTTCGACGGGAGGCCGCAACGCGCGCAGAAGTGCACGGCTTGGTCGCGCGTTGGCACGATGCGGACGGCATCGACCACCGCGGCTTCGATCCCGGGATGCGCGAGCAGCGCCGCCTCAACCTCGCCGGGCTCGACACGCACGCCGCGAACCTTCACCTGCTGGTCGATCCGGCCGTGGTACTCCATGACTCCGTCTGCACTCCAGCAGCCGAGATCACCCGTCCGGTAAAGGCGTTCGCCGGGGCGCAGCGGCTCCGCGATGAACCGGTCTTGCGTGAGTGCCGGCAGATGGAGGTAGCCACGCGCCAGGCCGCGACCGCCAATACAGATCTCGCCGGTCACACCCGCCGGCACGACGTTCGAGCCCGCGTCTAGCAAGACGATGCTCGCGCCCGCGGCCGGTACGCCGATCGGTACCGTGGCGCCCGAATCGCGCGCGGCGTCATAGCGATGGATCATGCAGCCGACGGTCGCTTCGGTGGGACCGTACTCGTTGTACACGGCGACGTCGCCGCCGAAGGCTTGAAGCGCCGCGTCGGCCTGGTCCGTGCGCAGCTCCTCACCCCCCACGATGAGCGTGCGGATGCGCTTTCCGGGAAACGACCCGCCGCCGAGCAGTGAGAGGTGTGACGGCGTCAACTTGACGACGTCGACCGCGTCCTCCTCGAGAATGCGGAGGAGCGTGGGCTCACGGCCCGCGTCATCGCGTTGGACGCGTATGCAACCACCGGAGACGAGCGGCACGAAGATCGATGTGACGGTGAGATCGAACGCGAGCGAGGTGAAGAGCGGCATGTCCACGGGCGCATCGCCCGCATACGTTCGCCGCGCCCACGACACGTAGCCGGCGAGTGCGCCGTGCTCGACGATGACACCCTTCGGTGCGCCGGTCGAACCGGACGTGTACAGAACGTAGGCGACATCGCTCGGTTCCGCCCGCCGGAGCTTCGGCTCTATGCTTGGCGAACGTGTCGCTGCACCGCCGGCGGATTCGGTCGCGTCGTCGACGGCGCGAACACGGGGAAGGGT
>JBOHRM010000887.1:0-2684 GCA_050732715.1 Longimicrobiales bacterium | reverse complement strand
GCGCCGCGCCCAGCCCCACCAGCAGCGAACCCTCGCCTACCACCATGCGGATTACACGCCGCGCCGTGGCGCCGAGCGCCACCCGTAAGCCCAGCTCCCTCGTGCGCTGCGAGATGAGATACGCGAGTGTGCCGTGCAGGCCGACGCCGGCGAGCATGAGCGACGCCGCCGCGAAGCCGAGCAGCACGAGCAGATTGAACCGTACATCCACGATCGATTCGGCCACGTACTCGCTCAGCGGCCGGATATCATGAACCGCTCGGCCCGTGTGCGGCTCGACGATGCGTTGGATTGCCGGACCGAGCGCGGCGCCGCCCCCGGCGGTCTTGATGACCAGCGTCAGCTCGATGCCGTGGCGCGGCGATGGGACGAAGAAATGAGGCAGGTTGTCATCCCGCACACCCGTGACGCGTACGGCGTCCGTGACGCCCACGATCTCGAGCGTTTCCCTACGGTCCCGGCCTGTCTCGATGACGAGCCGCTCACCGACCGCGCCGGACGGCCAGAGCTGCCGCGCGATTCGTTCATCCACGATCGCGACGGGCCGGTTCGCCTCGAGATCGCCGATCGTGAAATCGCGACCCGCGCGCAGCGGGATGCCCATCACGCGCAGGTACCCCGGCAGGATGCTCTGCTGCGTGGCGCGCGAGAGCGGCGCCGAGGGATCGTCGTCACCGCCGTAGCGTTCCGTGGACTGGTACGGTCCGAACGGCACGGGCGCGCCGGCGCTCACGTCTCGAACGCCGGGCAGCGCGCGGATCGCGGGCAGGATGTGTTGGTCGAACACCACCCAGCGTTTCTCGGGGTCGGGGAAGTCGCGGAAGCTCATCGCCACGTGCGCCGTCAACACATCGGTCGGGTCGAAGCCGAGCGGCACATCGAGCAGGTTCCCGAATGTCCGGAGCATCAGCCCCGCGCCGACGAGCGGTACGATCGACAATGCGACTTGGCCGACCACGAGCGCGCGCTGAAGGCGCCGCATCGGCCGCGCCGCCGTTTCGGTGCGGCCGGCCGTGAGGCGATTTCCGCCACGCCCGGAGGACAGGCGCAGCGCAGGAAGCACCCCGAACAAGAGCGCCGTCACCATCGAGAGCGCGACGCTGAAGAGCACGACCGTGCCGTCGAGCGCGATCTGCGACTGGCGCGGAAGGTGCACCGGCCGCAGCCAGTCCACCAGACTCACGCCGATGGTGCCGAGCCCCAGCCCGAGCACGGCCGCACCGGCGGCGAGGACCAGACTCTCGGTGAGCATCTGTCTCACGACGCGGCCGCGGCTGGCGCCCAGCGCATGGCGCACTGCGATCTCGCGCTCCCGCGCCTTGCCTCGCGCGAGCAGCAGGTTCGCCACGTTGAGACAAGCGATGAGCAGGACGAAGCCCACGGCCACCGCCAGGACGAAAAGGGCCGGCCGCACGTCGGCCGTCAGGTCGTCCGCCAGCAGACTGGCGGTCAGCCGGAGGTCGCCGCCGAGATAGTCCGACGGATGCTCGGCGACGAGCTGCGCCGCCAGTGCATCGAGCTCGGCCTGCGCCGCGGCGAGCGTTGCTCCAGGAGTCAGTCGCCCGAGGGCCGGGAACCCGCGACTCGACCTCGTGTCCTCGAGGTGAGTCGGGAACCAGACGCCGATCTCCTCGGCGGCGAGGTTGTCGGGCGGCAGGAAGACGCGAAACCCCGCCGGCAGAACGCCGACGATCCGCAGGTCGAGATTGTTGATCTGGACCCGCCGGCCGACCACGTTCGCGTCGCCACCAAAGCTGCGTCGCCACAATCCATCGCTGATCACGGCACCCGTCACGTACGGATCGCCAATGTCCTCGTCCTCTCGAAGCGTGCGTCCCAGCGCGGGTCGCGTCACGCCGAGGAGCTCTAGGAATCCGTCCGTGACACTCGCCGCGGGCACGAACGCGTGCTCGCCCTCGACCTCGACGTTCGCATGCACGCCGTTCACGGTCTCGAGCGCGTCGAGCGACCGCATCCGGGCGCGTACTTCCAACACCTCGCCGGGCGCCAGCCCGACATTCGCCACGCCTCTTATCTCCGCACGCACCACGACCAGCCGATCGCCGGCGGGGTAGGGCAGCGGCCGCCACAACACCGAGTGCAGCACGCTGAACACCACCGTGCTCGCGCCGATGCCGAGCGCGAGCGTCGCGACGGCGACGGCCGTGAACCCCGGGCTCCGCCTCAGCCCACGAAACGCGAAACGCAGGTCCTGGAGCATCGATTCCATACCGGCCCCTCCGAAACGAATGGGTCCCCCGGACGCCGCGGCGCCGGGGCTGGGAACGCCGCGCGGCCCAGCTCGCGGCCGCCGAGATGCCTGCTCCGCCAGCGCGTGCGCCAGCACGTCGATCACGCCTCGCGCCCACACCTCCAGACGCCCGGACAGCCGCGCGAGAAACCGGACGGGCAACGGGGCACGGACCGAAGCGCGACCCGCCTCCCGCAGCCGCTCCACGAAGACCGCTTCCATCTCGGCGCCGAAACGCTCGCGGAAATCGCGCGGGAACAGGCGGATCAGCCAGCGGTACAGCGCCGGCGCCACGGGTCTTCCGCCGTCAACGGCGGGAGGCTGCTCAACCACTCGACCGCCTCCACCGAGTGCGGTGAGGCCAGGCATGGCGTGCCGTTTCGCCGCGCCCACTCTGGAACATCACGGCGCCTCCTTCCGCGCGCTCATGATT
>JBOHRM010000886.1:0-2647 GCA_050732715.1 Longimicrobiales bacterium | reverse complement strand
CGTCGCAGAACCACGGGTTCGCGGTCTGCGACGGACCAGGAGACGGGGTCGATGGCGCACCGGCGCTGCGCGTGACGCACCGCAACCTGAACGACGGAACGATCGAGGGCCTCGAGCACCGCGAGCTTCCAGCGTTCAGCGTGCAGTACCATCCGGAGGCGGCGCCAGGCCCTCACGATTCACGATACCTGTTCGACCGCTTCGTGCGCTCGATGGCCAGAAGACAAGGAGATAGTTGACTTTACCTGGTTCGCAAGCTTAAGCTTGTGGCCGGATTCTGACCTTCGAACTCGGTCCTGCTTGCAGCGTTGCGCATGTCCCGGCGGTCCGTTGTCACAACTGTCGTGGTTGGGGTCATCACTGTCATGGCCCTGACGGGTCTGCTGCTCGCGGTCTGGTCTACGGTGCGCGGCGGCACGGGCGTCCGGCTGGGCTTCGGCGGGCGGGTCGCGGTGATCGAGGTCGATGGTGTGATCGTCGATGACGCGCCGACGCTCGAGCAGATTCGCCGGTTCCGGCGTGACGCATCGGTCCGGGCATTCGTCGTGTCGATCAATTCGCCGGGCGGCGTGGTCGGTCCGTCGCAGAGCATCTATCGCGAGCTGCGGCGTCTGCGAGTCGAGGAGGAGCGGCCGGTCATCGCGTCGATCGGGGGCATCGGGGCGTCGGGCGGCTACTACGTCGCGCTGGCGGCGGACTCGATCTTCGCACTGCCCGGCTCGCTGACCGGCTCGATCGGCGTGATCATGGAAGTGCCGGACGCGAGCGAGCTGATGGACAAGGTCGGCGTACAGATGCAGGTCGTGAAGAGCGCCGAGTTCAAGGACGCGGGCTCGCCGTTTCGGCCGATCTCGCCGGCCGAGGAAGCGGTGCTCGATACGCTCGTGCAGGACGTATATCGGCAGTTCGTCGAGGTGGTGGCGGAGGAGCGCGATCTGACGCCCGAGGCGATCTCGTACGTCGCGGACGGCCGTGTTCTCTCGGGTCGACAAGCGCTCGAGCATGGGCTGATCGATCGGATGGGCAACCTGAACGATGCGGTCGCCGCCGCGGGGCTCATGACCGGCCTCGGCGACGACCCGGAGGTCGTGAGACCGTCGAAGCCGTCATTCGGATTGCTCGACCTGCTGCTCGGTACGGCAGCGGCCGGCATGCTCGGCGATGTGGTCGGCTCGCTCGGAGAAGCGCCGATGCCGAGCTTGAAGTTCATTGTGCCCCGGTACAGGGCGCGCGGCTGAGGCCCGATGTCGGGATCGCGCAGCGCAGGGACCGGACCAGTGCGTTCACTCTGTTAGGGAGGAATCATGACGAAAGCCGACCTCGTCGAGCAGGTGGCCGAGGCGATCGGGCCCGGAATCACGAAGAAGGATTGTGCGCTCGTGGTCGACGGGCTGTTGAATGCCATCAAGAACGCGATGTCCGACCACGAACACATCGAGATACGAGGGTTCGGCACGTTCAAGGTCCGTAAGCGCCGGTCGAGGATGGCCCGCAATCCGCGCACGGGAGAACCGGTCGAGGTGCCAGCCCGCGCCGTGCCGATTTTCAAGCCGTCGAAGGAATTGCGCGCCCAAGTCTCCGACGGCGTCAGTATCCCCGTCTGATCAATGGTTCCGGGTTCCGCGTGGACTCCCCGCTCCACGCACCGCCGCCCCTTCGTCGACCTTCGTCGCCTACGGCGCCGGCAGTTCCGGGTTCCGGGTTGTTGAGTCCTCGACCCGCACCGATCGTTTCACCACGCGACCGCACGCTCTCTACCGAAGAAACTCACAACTCGGAACCCGGAACCCGGAGCTCGGAACCCCTGAACGCCGTGACGCGGCGTTCGGCTTAACGAGTTCCCCCACATGGCGTCTAAGCCTGTAGTGTCCGGAATGGTCGCGCCCAGGGCTTCCGCCTCCTCGCGGGATGAGGCTTCGCTGATCGCGGAGGCCCGGGCCGGAGACCGTGAGGCGCAGGAAGCACTGATCGCGGCGTATCTGACGGACGTCTACGAGGTGGCCGTTCGCGTGCTCGGTGACCGCGATCTCGCCCAGGACGCGGCCCAGGATGCGATCGTGAATGCGCTGGCCGGATTGCCGCGGTTCCGTGGCGACTCGAGCTTCCGCACCTGGCTGTTACGGATCACGGTCAACTCGGCAAGGTCGCTGGGCCGGCGGCGGTGGCGGAAACGCGAGGTCGCGATCGAGGCGGCGGAGATGCAGCCGTCGACGGAGCGGGATCCGGCGACGATGGCGGCGATCCGAGATGAGGCCGGGCGCGTGGCGCTGCTCCTCGAGCGGCTGCCGCCGAAACAAAGACTTGCCGTATCGCTGCGCGTGAATCAAGGTCTGAGTTATCAGGAGATTGGCTCGATCCTCGATTGCTCGGATGGCGCGGCGCGGGTCAACTATCACCTTGGGATCAAGCGTCTCAGGGAGTGGATGTCATGAAGCCATTGAGCTGTGAAGCGGTAACGGATCTCCTGCCTGACCGCGTGCGCGGCGATGGCGGCGCTATCGGTGAGATCGATCGGCGTCGTTTGGAACGACACCTCGCGCGGTGCGCCCCGTGCCGAGTGGAGAGCGAGCTGCTGGGGCTCATCGCGGACGCGCGGCCGGCGGTGCCGGCGGGTTTGCACGCCCGCGTCGCGAGCGCGGTCGCGGGC
>JBOHRM010000885.1:0-3931 GCA_050732715.1 Longimicrobiales bacterium | reverse complement strand
AACGGCGCGCACAGCGCACGCACCGCCTCGCCGAAGCCGGATTCGGCCAGCGCACGGTCCAACCGCTGATAGAAGCTATTCGCCGGAGTGGAAGGAAGATCGCGCGTCGCGATCCAGAAGCTCGATTTGCTCCTCAGATTTCTTTCGCCGGAACATCAGCGCTCCGTGCCGGATGGTCGCGGTGGTCACGCCCAAAATACTCACCCGGCCGCCACCGCACCATCCCCGTATTTCAACAGCCTGCTAGCCGGGTACGCGGAACGGCGCGCTAGGACACCGACGACCGGGCTTGGTGGAGCGCGCACGACTCGCCGTCACACAAGATACGATGACGCCGCCGGGCGATCCAGCGATAGACACGCGGTCCGATCACGTTTGCGACAGGCAAGTAGAAGACGGGCACGAGCGGCCAAAGCGGAGGCAGTTCGCCGAGAAGCCGGCGAAAGGCGAAGAAGCCTCGTAATACGTCGCCGTTCGGGAGGACGACGTGCATCTCACGGCGCAACTCTCCCGGATCGAGCCCCTGGGCCCTCGTCGATTCTGTTGCTTCCTGGAGGGTCCGCAGCTCCACTCGATCCAGCCAGTCCCAGTAGCGCAGCAACGTCATGGAGCGATGGCAGAGTGCGCAGGCGGCGTCATAGAAAACGAGCGGCTGCTGCGCCGCGTGCCTGAACCGCTTGGCGAGGCGCTCGATTCCGTCACGCCACGGAACGAACACCGAGTACGCCGCCACGTACCCCTGGAAGGTGGCCCGGATCAGGGCGTAGATCATCAAGTGGAACGTTGCGCCGAACGGTACGTAGACCCACCGCACCACGGGGAAGATCATAACGAGGATGAACGTACTCTCGAACAGGAAACTCATCCACGACATGAGCACGGCGAGGGAGTGATGTCCGGCGACCCAGTGTGCCAGTGGCAGGTCCCAGCGGAGGGCGTCCTGGATCAGCCCATGGCGGAGTGTGTAACCGTTCACCCAAGCGAGCCCCGCCCGCTCGAGCTTGAAGTACGTGGCAGAGGCGTAGATCAGGACGAAGACCCATCCGGTGAGCTTGAGCGGCCAGCCGGCCCAGCGCGACTCCTCGCGCTTGAGGTCGAAATCCAGGAACCGTCCGGCCTTTCGGGCCCGAAGGAAGCGCCGCCGGAGATCGTCCACCGAGAGGACCCCGCCGGCTGGGGAAACGGCCAGCAGGCCAAGCGCAATCATGAGCACGGCTTCGGGGTGATGAAAGTCGCCGAACGAGTAGACGAATGCCTGCAGGAATGCGCAGCCCAACGCGAATACAGCGAGCGCCAGATTGGTGAACAGGCCCACCAGAGCCAGGACTCCCGCCGCAATCGTCATTGCGAGAACTAGCTCCAGCGTTCCCTCGCCGGGTCGGTAGTTCCAGCCGACGGGCCAGACCAGGGCGTGCACGAGGGGGAGGGGGTCGTAAAGGGAGTCGGGCAGACCCGTGCGGGCCAACACGGTGATCCGGTAGGACGGACGCGCCACGAACCAGAGCTGGAAGCCCACGATCGCAATGCGCGCGAACGCGAGGTCGAGCAGTGGGGCGGGCGCGAACCAGTACCGCCGCCACGTCGCGGCGAGGCTCCTCACTCGAAATCCCATCGCCTCGGCTCACTCGCTTCGAGCCGGCGCGCCACGCCCAGCACCTCCACCCCTCCTTCTACCGTTCCCTCCGGAGTGAGGACGAGCGGCCGGTCCTCCAGCCGGATCTCGACGAGGCGGACCCCGTGCCGATTTTCGAACAGCTCTACCCCGGGTCCCAGATCCCTGCGCATTGAGCGGTGGATCAACGGAAACACGAATGCGTCCCTGTAGATCCAGAAATCGGTGCCCAGGGTTTCCGGGTTGATCTCTAGCTCCCGCCCATCCTCCGTGATCCCAACCGTGCGATGCCTCGGAATCGCATCGCCCTCGAAATACGGCAGGCTGTACATCGGGTAGTCGAGGAACGGCCACAGGAACGGCGACTTTTCGATGGGTCCCGGCGTGAGGCCGACCGCGGTGATTCCCTGCAGGCCGAGTACCGCCAGGATCACCAGCGAGATGACGAGCCGCGCGATCCGATCGCCCAGAGTCCCGCTCATGACACCTCCAACCTCCGAGCCGGTTCCCGGCTGCTCGCCACCATCACTCACCTTTCCGGCCAGCGATCGTAAAGCAGCTGATCCGCAGTCCGAACGGCACCCAGAGAAGTTGAGAGACCAACGCGTTCAGCTGACTCGGCCGGGGAAAGTCCACCTTTGCCTGACGATTGCCACCTGCCAACTGCGCCATCGCGTCTCCGACCAATCGCATCATCGGGAAGCCATCGAACGTCGCGCGGAACTGGCGATACTCGGGAAGCGAAAAGGCCGTCAGGTAGTCTTGCATGCGAAGCGGCGCGAAGCTGCCGATATAGCGCAAACGCGTTTGGTCGAACCAGCCCAAGACCTCCCGCGCTGAGTGAAGTGTTTCATGCGGGCAGCCGTAGCAATCGTACAGCACGGCCTCGTAATTGAGGCCGTGGTAACGCCGATTGAGCTTCCACGTCGCAAGCGGAAAAAGTCGCTTCCCCCAACGAACTCGGGCATCTATATCGTCACCTCCGAGAGCCTTGCATATTCTCTGTCGAAGGTTGAGAAGGTAGCGACTATACGTGTTATAAAGAGAAACGATGACGATTCCGCCAGGCTTGGTGACACGCACCATCTCGCGAAAACCACGAAACGGATCTCCGGTGTGATGCAGAACGCCAACACTATAGGAGTAGTTGAAATTCGCATCAGGAAACGGCAGTTGGAGGACATCTTGCTTCAGGAAGCTGATATTCTCGACCCCGTGCGTATGTTTCTTTTGCTCGGCAGCGGCCAGAGAGCCATCCGACAGATCGACCCCTGTAACCTCTGCTGCGCCATGCGTTGCGTACCAGAGGGCGTAATCGCCGGTGCCACATCCAACTTCGAGCACACTCTTGCCCACATAATCATCGCGTCGAATTCCGAGACACCTGAGGCGCCATCCCATTTCCTCGTCGGCCCGCCGGTTGCCTGGCCACGGTACTCGGCTATACATGCCGACGAGCTCGCGGCGAATATCAGCGATTCTTTCTTCGGTTGTCGGGGTTGGCATCGCTCAATACCTCCATTCTGATGTGCATCGCTGCAAGATGAGCTGACGAGTTCGGGGCTGTGCCCGGAACCTGGCATGATGGACGCCATAAGAGAAGTGGACGACGGCGCCTAGACCGGGGCTTTCATCATGGGCGGCAAGAGCGGCTCGTTGCGAATCGAGGCGCTCGTCAGTCGTTGGCCACAGGGAAAGCTCATTGGACGAAGTGCTCATGGAGCGTAGGTCGGCGGGTGGCTCATGAGGTGACTCCGGCTGGACTGCGAGGGCGATGAGGCGCGGCCGATCCGTTGCAGAACCAATATTCCACCGAAACCGATGAACAGGAGTTCGAGAGCGCCCGAAAGCAGACCGAGGGAAACACCCGCAGCGCCAGTGAAGCCACCCAGGCTCGCGATCTCGAAGAGCACGAACTCCCGGATGCCGAACCCGAGAATGGACAGGGGGACGCGTACCGCCACCATGACCAGCGGCCAGACCCAGAGCAGAACGGTGAGCGAAATGTCCAGCCCCAGGGCGAGCGCCAGAATCCAACTGATCGTTGTCAGCAGGTAGTGCTGTGCGAGCGCGAGACCGAGGCTGGATACCAGGACTCGGCGGTTGCGCGAGTAGGCGTGCGCCTGTTCAAGGAAGCGAACGAGCGGCCTGAGGCCACGCGCGTTCGCGAAACGCCGTAAGCCATGTGGATCCGGCGCCCAGAAGAAGATGAATGAGATGCCGATGAGCAGCACGAGCCCGACAGTGAGCAGTGGCCGAAGCGGTTCTCTCAGCGCGTCGGGCGTGAAGATCAGAATTCCTACCAAAGCGGCCCAGCCG
>JBOHRM010000884.1:0-13835 GCA_050732715.1 Longimicrobiales bacterium | reverse complement strand
GGCGTACACGGGACAGCTCAAGGATCCGTTCGACACGATCTTGCCGGATTTCCGGAAGGTCGGCAGCGGCATCGCCGGCTCCGCTGCG
Organism: Longimicrobiales bacterium; assembly: GCA_050732715.1. GTDB lineage: Bacteria > Gemmatimonadota > Gemmatimonadetes > Longimicrobiales > RSA9 > JBOHRM01. The sequence goes on along the minus strand of JBOHRM010000884.1, from coordinate 13,747 downwards.
ACGCCGCCGAACAACGGCTTCTTCGTCACGTCGGCGACGTACTTCGGTGCCGTGTCGCCCATCCAATTGTCGTTCGGCGCATTGCCCTGGCACGCGGGCTGGACGGAGCCGTGGCAGGGGCCCAATACGCCCTGAGGTATTAGCTGGACGGGCCGGATGTCATGGCGGCATCCGGCCGAACAACCAAGCGAGCCTGTAAGGGCCGAGAACGGCCAGGGTGAGCGCGGATCCTCGTTCGGGGGTCCGCGCTCTGGCGCCTCGGCTCCAGCACGAAAGCCGAAGCGCCGATGGGGTCAGTAGCATGAAACAGCAGCTCGCCCGAATGTCTGGTGATGCTCCGCTCAGCCGGAATCGAAACCGCTTCCGGGTTCCGGATTCCGGGTTCCTGGTTTCGTCCGCTGATACCGCGGCAACGCCTCGCCATGGGCAGGTGAAACGTCTCGGAGCTCGGCGACTGACGGCCCGACTGGTCCGCTCCACCCTCAACCTCTGCCTGGCGTCCGCCGCAGCGTGCTCGGCCTGCACACTCGAGGTTTCCGCGCCGCCGAGACCCGGCGGATTTCTCGCCGTACTCCTCAACGCCGAAGGACCCGCCGAGATATCACCGGGAACGCAATACCTGGTCCGCATCCGAGAAACCTCGGGCACGCTCGGCATTGACGACACCATCCGCGCGGCGCCGATCGACACGATCGTGCGCGCCTACCCGGTTGCCACGTACGACGTCTTCGTGGACAGCGTGCCGGAGACGTGCACGTCGCGATTCGGCCGCGCCCAACGCGCGCTGATCAGCTCCGAGGGTAACACCTCTATCGCACGTTTCAACTTCATCTGCAAGGCCCTTCTCACGGTGATGGTCTATGCCGACGGGCAACAGGTGGACAGCTCGTACGTTTGGTCCGTGGCCGGACCGACCGGCGTGCAGTTCGGCGTGGCGGGCACCGCCGACACGATTCGGCTGGACAACATCAGCGCCGGCGACTACACCGTCGAGCTCGGGCACATCGCCGAGAACTGCGTCCTTCTCTCCGACGGATTCAGACAGCAGACGATCACAATCGAGCCGCCGCGCGCCAGTACGTTGAGCTTCCGTGTCCGCTGCTCGAATCCGGCGCAGAGCCCGCACGTGCTCCATGTCGGCAGCTCGATCCGTAGCGGCGTCAGCAGCTTCTACGCGGAAGTCGTGGATCCCGAGCGCGACATCGCCGCCTATGCCTGGAATATCACGGATTGCTTCGGCAACACCTTGTTCACGAAGGCTGGCGTGACGCGCGACCAGCTGCGCTTCGAGCCGGCGGCACGCACCGACACCACACGCATCGTTGCCACCGTCGCCCTGCCCGATTCCGCAGTCGACGTCAGCCGCGCGTGCACCACTCTGATCTTCACGGACCTGCGAGGGAATACCTCGCCGTGGATCGAGGAGCGCAACCACAACGAGACCGGCACACCGCCCGTCATCGAGAGCTTCGACGTAACACATCAGTCAGGCTCCCTGGTCACCTCGCTCTCGGTATCCGACGCGGATGTGGACCTCGCCGGCATCTTCATGAGCCTGACCCTGCGCGATGGTACGCTCACCCCGCCCGACGGCAAGCCGGACGTCGGTATCTATAACGTCTCGGGATATCTCTCTCCCGACGATATCCCCGCACTCCGCCTCAGCCGCACCGCGTTCGGCCCGGCGGATGTGCTCAGCGTAGTGGTCGACGCCATCGACCGCGCCGGCAATCGAACGCGCGCAGTCGACACCCACTTCCCGCCGTGATGCTGCTGAACCGCGCCCGACGACGATTGACGGGATGAGCGCTCATTGTCCGCTAGCACCTCAGTCGGTGACATGACTGGTACCGGTCTCAACGTCATTCGTGACCGACCCTCGGCATATTTGATCCATAGGGTTGCCATTCGATTTCTCAATTCCGGATTGTGTCAAGTGACGATTCCCGCTGAACAGTGCAGCCGCGCGAAGGATGCATGCGCAGTCGCGGCGACGATTGTGCTTCTGCTCGGTGGGTGTGTTGATTCCAACGTCGCCTCTCCGTCTGACGTTGACAGAGCCTCGGCGTCGGAAGCTGTCGCGCTTCTTGCGGAGCGTCGGCACCGCGGAACTCTGGATGGCGAGTTTCTCAGAATGGCCGTCGACCACCCGGGTTTTGGAGGTGTATCTCTGGATGGGGATGGTGTACCAGTCGTCCATGTTACCGAAGAGGCCGACGTCGCTGCCGTCCGCGCGTTGGCGGCGTCGATGCTTGCCTCCCGAGGTCGGACTTCGAGCACGCTCAGGACGCGTACCGCCAAGTTTGACTTCGCGGATTTGGCCGTATGGCGTAACACGGCAAACAGATTACTTGCGCGGGACGGTTTGTCGTTGAGCGATGTCGATGAGAGGAGGAACCGAGTCCGTCTCGGGTTCGCAGCTGGAGTCGATTCTCAGTCCGTCATGAACAAGCTACTTGACGCGGGCATACCATCTGATGCCGTGTTCATTGAACCCCAACCCGTCGAGATTCGTCTGACATCGGAAACGCTACACGATACCGTCCGTCCTCTTCGCGCAGGTACACGAACCTTCGAAACGGCACAAGAGCATCGGTGCACACTAGGGTTTTTGATATCTTTTCCGGATAGCCTTAATGTAGGCTATGCGCTAACGGCGGGGCATTGTCTCATAACGGCATCGAGCGACTCCATCTATCAGGATACAGTGCCGGACCTGGTTGGGGTGAGCGCCGGGCAGATCTTCTCCCCATATAGTTGCGAATACGGGCCAGCCGAACAGTGCCGTCACGGGGTTGCGGGGCTCTTCAAACTCGATACAGCGTTTGCCAGTTTCCCAGCGTTCGCAACCTATAGAATTGCGCGCCCGAGATCCGTTACCATATCCCTGCCCGCGGAATTCACTATTGATAGTGTAACACCCTTCTTCCAGGTCATACACCGACGGACTTGGACCTTGTTGGGCGATACGGCTCACAAGGTCGGTCGAACAACTGGTTGGACTAGCGGGCCAATCACTGGCACGTGTGTGGACTTTTACCACGGTGGTCTCGTTTACATATGTCAAGGCGAGGCTGATCAGACGCAGCCCGCGATCAGTGGTGATAGTGGTTCGCCTGTCTTCTACGTGCCGAACGCTGGAGGGAACAACCATGTCCGGGCGCTTGGCATTCTATGGGGCGGCGTGAGCGGAAGAATCCTATATACTCCGCTCGAACTGATTGAAGCGGAGATTGGCGAGATCTGTGAGAGCACCTTTGACGTCTTTGATTGCTCACCCTAAGGCGGCTGCGGTAGAGGCATGGCCGGTTGGGATGTCGTACTGTCGATCGGATTGAGGCAACCTTCTGCCGATCGGCGTTCGAGCGGCCGCCGTACTCAGCACTGTAGTCTATGCGATCAACCGTCGCGGGAACCGAACGGGTGCGGTCGATGCGGATTTCACGTTGTGATGTAGCCGAATCCTGGCCCGCCGACACTACGTTGAAGCTGCGATGCGTCGACAACTGGTCCTGCTGATGGCGGTCGCCTGCGCGGTTTGCACCGAGAGTTCGCCCACGGAATTCGCCGAGCAGTTGATCGCATGTGGGTTCGGGAGCTCAGTCGCACTCGATGTCGGCGATATGATCCGTGACGGTGGTGGCGGCGCATCCTTCTGTCTGGAATCACCCGACGGTGGGACGTACCTGCTGCTCCCGTTCGTCGCGGGACCGCGCGATACCGCGGCGACCGTAACCGTGAGCGTCTTCGGCGGCGGGATCGGCCCTGCGCCTTCGCTCGATGCCGTGGGACCCGCGGCTTCGCTCGTCACAGCGTCAAGCGCGGACGCCGCCGACCTCATCGAAGCGACGGACGCCTGGCATCACGTCCTGCGCGCCCGCGAGCACGCCGAATTGCGTCAGCACGCCGCCGGAGCGGCCACGCGACCCACCCCACCGCGCGACGCCGTGCAGAGCCCGGCGGCCGCGGAGAGCGTGGCCCCCGGCGACCTGCTGGCATTGAACGTTTCGGCGAGGTGTGACGCGCAGGACATGCGCGGCGCGCGCGTCGCGGCCGTGACTGCCCACGCCATCGTCACATACGATCCGGCGAATCCGACGAACGGCGCCTTCACGGACCAGGACTGGCAGACGTTCGGCACGCAATTCGACGCATTGGTCCAGCCCGTCGTGACGCAAAACTTCGGCGCGGTGACGGACATCGACGGCAACGGCCGCGTCATCCTGTTCTTCACGCGCGCCGTCAATGAGATCGTGCCGCCGGGCGGCGGCATCGGCATCGTCGGCGGGTTCTTCTGGCGCGGCGATCTGTTCCCGCGTGACGGCATCCCGAACCGCACGGCGCCGTGCGCGAACGGCAATGAGGCCGAGGTCCTGTACCTGGCCGTGCCCGACCCCGAGGGCGAAGTGCGGGGCGTGCCGATCTCGGATGCGACGCTGCGTCAGGTCATGGTCGCCACGATCGGACACGAGCTCCAGCACCTCGTGAGCAGCGGGCGACGGCTGTACATCACAGAGGCTCCAGTCCTCGAGGAGACCTGGCTCAACGAGGGGCTGAGCTACATCGCCGAAGAGTTGCTCTTCTACGCCGCGGCCGGTACCGAGCCAAGGCAGAACCTGACCGCGCAAGACATCCTCGCCTCGAGCCGATCGACTGACGCGTTCAATACCTATGGCGTCGGCAACCTCGGCCGTCTGAACGTCTTCCTGCAAGCGCCGCAGGATTGGTCCGTCATGGGTGAGGACGCGATCCCCACGCGCGGCGCGGCGTGGTCTTTCCTCCGCTATCTCATCGACCGTGACCCGCGACCCGACGACGTGATCATCAAGGCGCTGATCGATGGACAACAAGCGGGGCTCGCGAACCTCACCGCCGCGCTCGGCGAAGACCCACTGCCGTGGATGCATGACTGGAGCCTCAGCCTATTCACGGACGATCTAGTGACCGGCCTCGAGCCGCGGTTCGAGCAGCCGAGCTGGGCGCTGCGCGACATCATCTCGGCGTTGCGCCCGGACCAGCAGTATCCCCTGCGCATCCTGCCGATCGAGCCCGGTGAAGGGTTCTCCGTCGAGCTCCAGCCGGGCGCGGCCGCCTACCCGCTGTTCGCGCTGCGGCCCGGCACCCGCGCGATCATCGGACTCGGCGCCGACGGCGAAACGACCGACCGCACCGTACGCACCGTGGTGATGCGGGTCGAATGAGGATCGCAGGCCCACCGCCGAAGCGGCCGCGCGGGCGGACGGCGCGCTCCGCGGGAGAGAGCCGTCCCGCTGGAATCGTTCCGTGTGCACGATCCGCGGCCGCGTTCTGCACGGCGCTCCTCGTCGTTCCATCGATCACGTACGCGCAAGGCTGCTTCACCGGCCCGGGCGTCTCGCTCATCGCAACGGCCAGTTACATCGAGCACGCGCAGCCGGTGGACATGGACGGCTCCGGCTTCGGCGGGCGCGTCGAGTGGTCTCCGAGTACCGCCGTCGTCACGCGCGCATCCTATCGCCGCGACGACGTCAACGGCCAGGCCGTTCACACGGCCTCGGCCGGCGGCGCCCTCCGCCTGCCTGTTCCCGCTCGTCCATGCGTGACGCTGGACTTGCTCGTGTCCTCCGGTGCATCACTCGATCCAGGCGATCACTTTCGCAATGCCACGGCGCCTCTGGGCATAGTCTTCGCCCACCCGCTGCGCTGGGGCGGCATCGTGCTCACACCGTCGGTCGGCGGCCACGCGATCTTCTCCACTACTGACGCTCGGTTGCTGTCGTTCGACCTCGAGAGGCAGTCTTGGGGCTACGGCGCGCTCGGCGCCGCTCGGCTCGAGACCGGGCGAATCCTCACCGAGGTGATCCTACAGACGTCCAGCCTGAGATCGACCGTCGGCCCGCAGCCGCTCGGCCGCCTCCGCGTCGAGCTGAGCCTCGGCTTCCGCTTGTGACCGCACTTTTCGATCGCGGCCTCCGACGGCGGAACAACTTCCGCGTATAGGCGAGTGATCCACTGAGCGACAACGCGGCGAGCGCGAGTGCGCCGAGGAAAGCCACGAATTTGTAGACGCCGCTATCGGTCTTTCCCGCGTGCAACGGATAGAGCGTGTGCAGTAGCCGCTCTCCGGGCCGGAGCGCACACGCATCCGTTTTCGCGATGACCGCGCCGCCCGCATCGACGTACACGTACGATCGCCCGTTCGGGTGCAGCTCACACGGCTGCTTCAACCTGAAACCGTTGAACGTGGCGCCGTCGCGCGGTGGGTAGTAGAACACGAGCCGCGCGTCCGGAAACTCCGCTTCGACCTTCTCGATCAGTGCGGCATCGGCGATCGCGGCGGCGGGGCCGGAGCTCGTCTCGGGCGCCGCGGCCACGTTCGCCGGAGCATCGCCGAACATTCCGTTCAAGAGCTTCCCCGCCGTGCCGTAGAACACGAGGCCGCTGCCCGTGAGCAGGAGCACGAGCACGATCGGGCTTGCGACGACGCCGAGATCGCGATGCCAGACCAGGAACCCGCGCCGCGAGACGCCGAGAGGCAAGAGATGACGAATCGCGAACTGCCGCCGCGCCGGCCACCACAGGACCAGTCCGGTCACCGCCAGCACCGCGCCCAACAACGAGACCACCCCGCCGGTCCGCTCGCCGGTCTCGCCCGCCATGAGATGGGCGTGCAGATCGAACAACAGGCTCATGACGCGCTCAGACGGCCGCCACCGATCGATCACCCGATGACCGCGCCCCGACAAGAACGCCTCGCCGTCCTCGAGATAGAGGTGGTACGCCGCAACACCCGGCTCGGGGAGCTTGACCGACCGCAGCGCAGCGCCGAACTCGCGATGCGCCGCCGCGATGGCGGCCGCGTGCTCCCGGGCCGAGGGTACCGGCGCGGTCACCCGCAGCTCCGGGTAGACGAGGCGCCAGTACGCCTCCTTGTAGACCAGCGCGCCGCCCGTCAACGAGAAGACGAACAGGAGCAGCGACAGCGCCAGACCGAGATAGAGGTGCACCTGGCGAACGAGCCGCCACACGGAGGAACGTCTACCAACGCGCCTCCGCGCCGAGCGTGAACGTCCGACCGCGGCCGGCGAAGAACCGGTCGTCACGGTCGGTCGCGGCCTGGCCGTAGTACGTGATGTACTGCTCATCGAGGAGGTTCGCGACCGAGAACGTGATCGTCGAAAAGCCGACCGCGGTTGCGATCGAGCCGTCGACCGTCGTGTAACCGTCGAATCGCGCCGCCGCCGCGCCCGCGCCATCGCGGAACGTGCGGTCGACGTACGTGAACGCCTGAAGCCGTCCACTGAACCGGCCGCGGTCGACGTCCATGCTGAGGTTCAATCGGTCCGGCCCGATGTCGGCGGCGCCGAGATCCGCCTCGATCTCACCGTCGCCATCGCCATCGAACCGGCCATCGAGCAGCGAATAACCCGCGGCGAAGGAAAGCGAGGGAACCGGCACCACTCGCGCGGTGATCTCCCACCCGCTCGTCTCCGTCGGCTGGCGCAGCACCTGGAAGATGCCGTCCGCGTTCGGCACGAGCCGCGACCCCGCATCGGCCGAAGACTCGAAGTACGTCACGCCGATCGAGCTCCACGCCGTGCTGAACGTGCCGCCGAACTCGAGGTTCTCCGTCTTGATCGGCTGAAGCGCGAGAAACTCCTCGACCGCCGTGCCCTCCTCCGTGATGCCGCGCAACACGCGCCCCACGTCCGGCATGGTGAACGCCTGTGACAACGTGCCGTAGAAACGAAGCCCGTCTATTGGAGTGACCACACCGCCGATGTTGAACAGCGGCTCATCGAAGCCCGGACTGCCACCGCTCACTTGCACCCTCTGATAGTCCTCACGATTGCCGGCCACCGTGGTGAAATCCGCGACGTCGAGCTGCGCCAGCTCCCAGCGGATCCCACCCGAGATCGTGAGCCGATCGATCGGCTCGACATCCAGCTGGAGAAACGGCGCGTAGTTGAAGAACTCCGTCTCCGGCACCCAATTCCGATCCGTATGGATGAGCCGCTGGAACGTCTTGTCCCTGATGAAGTCGAAGCCCGTGACCCCATCGATTCGGCCGCCCGCCGCACCTCGGTGTGCGTACGTGAGCCGCGCACCATATTTCTCGGAGTTGTTCTGCGACTGGTCGAACAGCTCGCCCACCGGCGCGATCAACGGGTCCTGGAACGTCTGGTTCGTGTCGCCGCCGTACAGCGCCGAAAAGTCCTGAACGTAACCCTCGAGCGACAGCGTCCCGCCCGCCACCGCGCCGTTCTCGTAGCCGATCGATACCGTCGTGACATCGTTGATCGGTTCGATCCCCGCCGGATCGCCCGCGATCGAAACGGCCGGCACGCCGAGCGTGCGATCACCGGCGACGACGTCGAAATCCCCCTCCTGCGCAAGCCGGAAATCGTTCACCATCAGCTCGAGCCGCTGGTCCGCCGTCGGCCGCCAGCCAATCTTGCCGAAGAAGTTGCGGCTGTGCGAGTCGGCCACGTCACCCTGGACGGCATCGATCCCGATCGGTCGACCCCGTCCATCGAACTGGAGACCGCGTCGCTCGTAGCTCACCGAACCGAGCAGGTCCAACGAGCCGACTCGCTTCGCCGCCAAATAGTGCGCGCGCCAGCCGAACCCGTCACCGTCCAGCCGGTCGTTCACCGTCGTCGTCACCGAGATCCGCTGCTCGAGCTCACCCGTCGCGGATGGACTCACGGTCACATAGTTGACGATACCGCCCGTCGCACCGAGACCCTGAATCGCATTCGCGCCGAAAATCACCTCGACACGCTCGATCGCCTCCACATCGATCGTGAACCCGTCGCGACGACCGTCCCTCAGCGGATTCGACTGAGGCACACCGTCGATCAGAAACAACGGACGCCTGCCGCGAAAACTCTCGCCCGCGCTCGTCAGCTTCTGCCGCGACGGCGCAAAGCTCGGAATCACATTCGACAATACCTCCGTCGGCGTCGACGCCACACTCCGCTGTAGCTGAATCTCACGCTCGTCGATTACGTCGACCTTGATCGGCAACGAGGCCGCGCCCGATCCCGTCCGCGTCGCCGCAACCACCTCCAGCGACGATAACGTGATCGGCGCCGCCTCGACCACGAGATCGACCACGATGTCCGGCCCCGAAGCCTCGACCTCGCGCGTCACACTCCCGTACCCGATCGCGTCGACACGCAACACGTACGCACCCGCCGGCAGCGCACCCAGCCGATACGCACCCGCGCCGTCCGTCACAGCACGACGCTCGACATCGCCTCGCGCCACCACCGTTGCGCCGCCAACCGGCCGCCCCTCCGCCGTCCGAACCGTCCCGCTGATCTCCACCGTCGGCTCCTGCGCCGCCGCCACTCCCGCCGCTCCCCCGAAGCACGCTGCCAGCGCCGCCGCCGCCGCGATGATCCTGTAATTGTCCCGCATGGTATCTTGAGGTTGAGAATCATTTTCATAGCGCGCGGGAACTTGCACAGCACAATGGACCAGCGCAAGAGGGCTAACGCGCGGTCGGTTGCAACAGCGGGTCGCGCACGGCCGGTCGGTGCGCGCGGTCACGCTCGGTCAGCGCAAGAGGCTAGCGCGGGGGCGGTTGCCAAAGCGGGTCACGCGTGGCCCGTCGGAAGCGCGCGGTCACGCTCGGTCGGCGTGAGAGGGCAACGCCCGGTCGGTGCCAGCGCCGGGTTGTGGCGCGGTCAATGCCAGAGCGGGTTACGTCTCGGTCAGCGCCAGGCTTAGGTTCAATGGCCGCTCACGGTGTTCCCTCTTCCCCGCCGCGGGGGAGAGGGCTAGAGTGAGGGCCTCTCGTCAGCGCCTCCGGTCTCGAGCTCGAGGATGGCCACGCACTCAGACAACCTGCGCCAAGCGTCCGTCGGCGCCGCACGCGCCGCGGCTCGCGTGGCGGGCGCGCGCGTCTGGCTACGGCGTGGCCTGCTCGCCGTCCTCGTCTTGCCCGCGGCCTATTACGTGCTCTGTCTCGCGGGCTTGGTGTATCTGCGGTTCCTGCCCCCCGTCATCACGATGGTGCAAGCTCAGCGCGCCATCGAGCGCGTAGTCGAGGGAGAGCGCCCGGTGCGCGAATACGAGTGGCGTTCGCTCGACGAGCTATCGCGGCACATGCCGCGCGCGGTCGTAGCCGCCGAGGACTCGCGCTTCTATCAGCATCACGGCTTCGACTGGATCGAGCTCCGCCGGGCACGCGAACGCGCGGAAGCGCGCGGCGAGCCGATGCGCGGCGCGTCGACGCTCACGCATCAGCTCATCAAGAACCTGTACTTCACCACCCACCGGAATCCGGTTCGCAAACTCTACGAATGGGGGCTGACGCTCCCTGCCGAGTGGATCCTCGGGAAGGACCGGATTCTCGAGCTATACGTGAACGTGGTCGAGCTCGGGCCCGGCATCTTCGGAGCCGACGCCGGCGCCCGTCACCACTACGGCACCCCCGCGGCCGAGTTGTCCCGGCAACAGGCCGCCGGCCTCGCCGCCGTGCTGCCCGCCCCGCTGCGCAGACGGCCGCAGCGCATGGGCGGCTACACCGCGATCATCCTCGGGCGCATGGACCGGATGGGCTGGTAGCGAGCCCGCCGAGCGCTCCCCGGATCATTCTTCCCTGAGCGCCGAAACCACGTCCAATGCGACGGCGCTTCGGGCCGGCACGAGGCAGGACAACACGGCCGTCCGGCCGATTCGGTCTCGAATCCGCGATCCGCGCCCAGCACCTGGGCGAAGCTGCGCAGGAGCAGGCCCGCGCCGACCAGCAGCACCAGCGACATCGCGATCTCCGTGGCGACCAACATCGACTGCAGCCTGCCTTGGTGGCGACTTCCCATCGTGCTGCGGAGCAGCGCGAGAAGTACCTGATGCTCGAATTCGCCGAGCGCCTCGCGGACCATGGGTGCTCTCCGTTCAACCGACTATTCAGTGACAGTATGATCCCAGGGGACGATGGCGCAAGGGAGGCGCCGAATCGAGCGGCGCACCGCCGACCCCCTACGGGCACGAGACGGTTCCCAGCGCGTCAGTCGGCGCTTGCAGCATCCGAGATGCCATGTAACGGGTCATATTCGTGCACGTTCATGACGCGATCGGATTGGTTCAATGTGAGCGTCGCGCTGAGCACATATGAGCGCCGCCTTCCGGCCCCCGCCGGAGACAAAGCCCGTTTCGCGAGCGACGGCGGTCCCGCCTCAAAAAGGTCAAACAGCCCAAGGCGTAAGCGCTAGTAAGCCGAGTAGCGCTGCGTTAGCTTCCGGCATGGTGGATCTCCGGGAACGCCGGGCCCGCTACGTGGCACGCTTGGACGATGGCCTGAACCGCCTGGTCGCGCAGCTCAGCGCCATGCCGGAGGTTCGGCGGGTCAGTGTGTTCGGCTCATATGCGCGCGGGCGTCGCGACTTGGCGACCGATCTCGACGTGCTCGTTATCCTCGATACGGCCGAGCCGATGCCGGAGCGGCTTGCGCGGCTCTACAGGCTGCTGGACGCGGGCGTCGACCTGGACCTCGTCGCATGGACGCCAGCCGAGCATGAGCGTATGCTCGGGCGACCTTTCGGAAGGACGATCGCAGCGGAAGAACAGGTCCTCTATGAGGCCCGATTCGATCGCTGATATGAGGCTCGATCCGATCGCTGAGGGCCGCCGGTGGCTGGACCAGTCCAGGCATGACCTGGCTTGGGCACACCACCTCGCCGAGCACGGTGCCAACCATATCGCGTGCTTCCTGGCTCAGCAAGTCGCGGAGAAGGCGCTGAAGGCGTTCCTCTATGCAACAGGCGAAGAGGTGGTGCTCGGTCATTCGGTCCAGCGGCTGACAACTGAGGCGGCCGAGCACGAGCCACGGTTTGCCGAGAAGATGAGCATTTGGTCGTCGCTCGACGGGTACTACATCCCGACACGCTACCCCAACGGATTGCCGGAAAGCATTCCCGCGCTGGTCTACACCAGGGACGCCGCGCGGGACGCCGTTGCTCTGGCGCAAGATGCGGTTGATTTCATCACCGACGTCATCGATTCGCTCGAGCAGCAGGAGACGCGGCCGGAGGAAGACGGCGGGTAGGGGCCTGCGGAATCAAGCCGGCATGTCATAGAGTAGCGACCGCTTCCGCGGTGTGGCTCTTGGCGGCAGTGTGCTCGATGGATTCCATGCCCACGCAGCGCCTCGGCCGCCTCGAGTGCGGCTTTGACATTGTCGCCACACCGCTCATCACGCCGCGCGGCTCCGTGCGCCGCGGCACTCCGCAGCGGAGTCAGCTATAGGTCGCGGCCGCGCGGATCAATCTCTATTCCAATGCCGGCCCGCGGCTATCCGCGGTGCGGCTCTTCGCGGCAGATATGCTCGATGGACTCCATGCCGACGAGAATTTCGCGGGGTTTGGAGCCGTCGGGCGGGCCGAGCACGCCGGCGTTGTGGAGCTGGTCGATGATGCGGGCGGCGCGGCCGTAGCCGATGCGCAGCCTCCGCTGCAACAGCGACGTCGAGCCTTGCTGGAACTGGACGCAGATCTCGGCGGCCTGGCGGAACAGCGCGTCACGTTCCTCGAACGCCTCGATTTGGTCGGAGGGTTCTTCGGCCTCCTCGCGCGAGCGCACGACGTCGAGGATGTCCTCCTCGGACTCCGCCACGGGACGGAGTACGAGGCGTTCGCGGTACCAGGCCATGATGCGTTCGGTGTCCTCCGTCGGGATGTACGCGCCCTGGATGCGTACGGGGTCGGAATGGCCGGGCGGGAGGAACAGCATGTCGCCGTTGCCGAGCAGCGCGTCGGCGCCGTTCTGGTCGAGGATCGTGCGGGAGTCGACCTTCGAGCTGACGCGGAACGCGATGCGGCAGGGAAAATTCGCCTTGATCAGGCCGGTGATCACGTTCACGCTCGGCCGTTGCGTTGCGACGATGAGGTGGATGCCGATCGCGCGCGCTTTCTGCGCGAGTTGAGCGAGCGGCTTCTCGATCTCGGCCTGCACGGTCATCATGAGGTCGGCCAGCTCGTCGACCACGGCGACGATGTAGGGCAGCTCGCCTTCCTGGTAGACCCAGCGGCCGGGGTCGTCCTCATCGCCTTCGGGGTGAGCGCGGCGCAGCGACTGACCCTCAGCGACGCGGCGGTTGAACTCGGTGAGCGAACGCGCGCCGTTCTCGGAGAGCAGCTCGTAGCGGCGCTCCATCTCGAGGACTGCCCACTTGAGGACGGTCGCTGCGTCTTGCGGGTCCGTGACCACGGGGTGGCGCAGGTGCGGCAGATTCTCGTACATGCTGAGCTCGACCATCTTCGGGTCGATCAGCAGCAGGCGCAGGCTCTTCGGCGAGTGGCGGTAGATGAGGCTGGTGATGACGGTGTTGATGCAGATTGATTTGCCGGAGCCCGTCGTCCCGGCGATGAGCAGGTGCGGCATGCGTACGAGGTCGGCGACGTACGGCCGGCCGGTGAGATCTTTGCCGAGCGCGATCGGCAGCTGGCCGGTCGAGCGCTGGAACGCGGCGGACTCGAGGATCGGGCGCAGGTAGACGGTCTCCGGCTCGGGGTTTGGCACCTCGACGCCCACGGCGCCCTTTCCGGGTATCGGCGCGACGATGCGGATGCTCGGCGCGCGCAGCGCGAGTGCGAGGTCGGCATCGAGGGCGGCGATGCGGTTGACCTTGACGCCGGGGGCGGGCACGACCTCGAACTGTGTCACCACGGGTCCCGTCGTGCGGCCGGCAATCTCGCCTTGGACCTTGAACGTGGCGAGCGTGCGGATCAACACATCGCCGAGATGATCGAGCTCATCG
>JBOHRM010000883.1:0-2435 GCA_050732715.1 Longimicrobiales bacterium | reverse complement strand
CATGAGCGAAGAAACCTCAGTAGCCTGCCTCCAGGAGCTCGAGTCTACCGCGAGGACAACCTCACGAGTCAGAGCGTTGGTCGTGAGAAAGGCGAGGGAGCTGCGAGCTGGTTTCGGATCGCAATGGAGGGAAGAGAGTTTCGTCCAACGATCAAGACAAGATGGAAGACTAACGAAAGCGGCATGACGCATTTGCTCCTCGCGGGGCGCGTCCAGGTCACAGGGCGCACGCTCGCGTACGTGCGATTCATTGATGACTTCCCCGCCGTTGCCTTGACCAATACGTGGACCGACGTGGGTGGTATCCAAAGCCGATCTGACCCCAAGATCTTCGTGGTCCAGACGGCAACAGAAGCTGTGAAGCGCTGCATCCTCATGACCACCGACCCCGGCGATCTCGTTCTTGACCCGACGTGCGGCAGCGGCACGACCGCGTACGTCGCGGAGCAATGGGGCCGGCGCTGGATCACGATCGACACGTCGCGCGTGGCGCTCGCACTCGCGCGGCAACGCCTGATGACCGCGACGTTCCCGCACTACACCGTGAAGGATGACGACGCCTCTGACGGCAAGGCCAACCCCGCCCGCGGGTTCATCTACAAGACCGTCCCGCACATCACGCTTAAAAGCATCGCACAGAATGTCGCGCTCGATCCGATCTTCGCCAAACACCAGGAGGTGCTCGACGCGCGCCTCGCCGATCTGAATGAAGCGCTGGTCGAGATCACGCCTGAGCTCCGCGACACCCTGAAATGGAAGCTGGTTGACAAGGAGAAGCGCGAAGGCAAACGCGCGGTGACGGACGCCGATCGCCGGCGCTGGCTACTCCCCGAGAAGGAATGGCGCGAGTGGGAAGTCCCGTTCGATACGGACGATGAGTGGCCTCTGCGGCTGAAGGACGCGCTCGTCGCCTACCGCAGCGCGTGGCGCGCGAAGATGGACGAGGTCAACGACATGATCGCCGGGAGCGCGGAGCAGGAGGAGCTCGTGGATCAGCCCGAGATCGAGCGGACCGTCGTGCGCGTGTCCGGCCCGTTCACCATGGAAGCCGTGATGCCGGTCGAGCAGAGTGAAGATGGCGCGGACCCGCTCGCGTTCGCCGGCGAACCCGAGGGTGACCTCGAGACGTTCGAAACCGAGATCGGGCAACCGGGAACCGGAAACTGGGAACCGGTTGCGGGCGACGCCGTCAACGCGGAAGCATTCGTCGACCGGATGCTCCGCCTGCTTTCGGCGGACGGCGTGCGCTTCCCCGACAACCGCATCATGCGTTTCAGCCGGCTCGACCGGATCGATGGCGGCCTCGCGTTGCAAGCGGAGGGCGAGTGGGCGAACGGCGAGAGTGTGGAGCGGCGGGTGGTCGTGTCGATCGGGCCCGAGCACGGGCCCATCACGGCGGTTCAGGTCGAAGATGGTCTGCGTGAGGCGAATCGCCGCGGCGCGGATGATCTCGTGTTCGCGGGCTTCTCGTTCGATGGCGCGGCACAGGCCGCGATCCAGGACGACCCCCACCCGCGCGTGCGCGCGCACCTTGCCCATATCGCGCCAGACGTGCAGATGGGCGCGCTGTTGAAGACCACGCCGAGCAGCCAGTTGTTCAGCGTGTTCGGCCTGCCGCGCGCGGAGCTCGAGGCGGCGGGCGAAGGCGAGTGGAGGGTCGAGATGCGGGGCGTCGACATCTACGACCCCGTGACCAACACGATCCACGCCACGCGCGCGGACAAGGTCGCCGCCTGGTTCCTCGACGCGGACTACGACGGCCGCACGTTCTGCATCACGCAGGCGTTCTTCCCGGACCGCTCGGCGTGGAAGAAGTTGGCGCGGGCTCTGCGTGCCACGATCGACGAGGAGCGCTTCGACGCGCTCACGGGCACCACATCGCTGCCGTTCAAGACCGGGGAACACCGGCGCGTCGCGGTGAAGGTCATCGATCCGCGCGGCAACGAGGTCATGCGCGTGCTGAGGGTCTCCTGAGCTTATGGCCCGCTTCGACAAGGTCCTGCTCGCTGTGCTGCGAGGCACTGGTGATGCGAATACTTCGTTTGCCGACCTTCGGTACCTCCTCGAACGGCTTGGATTCCAGGAGCGAATCCGGGGTAGCCATCACATCTTTACACGCGCCACCGTGGAGGAGATCGTCAATATTCAACCTCGGAAGGGGTCGATGGCGAAGCCCTACCAGGTGAAGCAAGTTCGGCAGATCATCTTGAAGTACAAGCTTGGAGGCATGCATGAGGAATGACCCTCGTTATGAGATCATCCTGTTCTGGAGCGAGGACGATGAGGCGTTCATCGCCGAAGTGCCCGAGCTTCCGGGGTGCGCCGCGGACGGCGCAACGTACAAGGAAGCGCTCGAGAATGCCGAGATCGTTATTCGCGAGTGGATCGAGACCGCTCTCGAGCTGGGGCGGTCGATTCCGAAGCCGCGCGGTCGC
>JBOHRM010000882.1:0-3542 GCA_050732715.1 Longimicrobiales bacterium | reverse complement strand
AACGGAACGCCGGTGCGCGAACCCGGCGCCGAACCGTCAGGCGGTGAGGGCAGCCGTGCGTCGAAGCCGCGTTTCTTCGGTCCGACGAATCTCGCGGTCCGCAATCGCACGAGCATCCTCGCGCTCCTGCTCATCGTGACGGTCATCGGGCTCGCGGCGTACAACGTGATCCCGAAGGAGTCGAGCCCCGAGATCACGATCCCGATGATCTCGGTGCACACGATCTATCCCGGCGTCTCGCCGCAGGACATGGAGACGCTGGTCACGCGGGTGCTCGAGGACGAGCTGCACCAGGTCCCCGAGATCATCGAGCTGACGTCGGTCTCGGACATGGGCTACTCGAACGTGATCGCCGAGTTCGATAGCGACATGGACATGGACGTGGCGTTCCAGAAGGTCCGGGACAAGGTCGATCTCGCGAAACCCGAGCTGCCGACGGACGTCGAGGATCCGGTCATCTCGGAGTTCAACTTCGCCGACTTCCCGATCATGCAGGTGAACGTGGCGGGCGAGTACGATCTCGTCCGGCTCAAGGAAGTCGCGGAGGACTTGCAGGACCGACTCGAGCAGATTCCGCAGCTGCTCGAGGTCCGTCTGTCCGGCGGGCTCGAGCGTGAGGTCAAGGTAGACGTCGACCTGACCAAACTACAGTTCTACGACATTGCGTTCACGGACGTGATCGACGCCATCCGCGAGGAGAACGTGACGATCCCGGGCGGCTCGATCGAGGTCGGCTCGCAGGACTACCTGGTCCGTGTCGCCGGCGAGTTCGAGGACACGCGCATCATCGAGGACATTGTCATCGTGTCACGTGATGCGCGGCCGATCTACGTGCGCGACGTCGCCACGGTCGACTTCGGCTTCGTCGACCGCAACAGCTACGCGCGGCTCGACGGCAACACGGTGGTCACGTTGGACATTGTCAAGCGGTCGGGTGAGAACGTCATCGAGACTTCCGAGGCGGTCAGGGCCGCGATCGCGGCACTCGAGCCGACGTTCCCACCGTCGACGGTCGTGAAGGTCACCGGTGACCAATCGGAGGAGATCCGCGTGATGGTGGCGAGCCTCGAGAACAACATCATCTCGGGGCTGATCCTGGTCGTCGCCGTGCTGCTGTTCTTCCTGGGTGTGCGCAACGCCTCG
Organism: Longimicrobiales bacterium; assembly: GCA_050732715.1. Lineage (GTDB taxonomy): Bacteria > Gemmatimonadota > Gemmatimonadetes > Longimicrobiales > RSA9 > JBOHRM01. The sequence goes on along the minus strand of JBOHRM010000882.1, from coordinate 2,399 downwards.
TTCGTGGGCATCTCGATCCCCACGTCGATGCTGCTGTCGTTCATCGTGTTACAAGCGGCCGGCGTGTCGATGAACATGGTGGTGTTGTTCTCGCTGATCCTGGCGCTCGGCATGTTGGTCGACAACGCGATCGTGGTGGTCGAGAACATTTACCGGCACATGGAGCAGGGGTACGACGGCTTCGAGGCGGCGATGCGCGCCACCGGCGAGGTTGCAATGCCGGTGATCTCGTCGACACTGACCACGGTGGCGGCATTCTTCCCGCTGATGTTCTGGCCCGGCATCGTAGGCGAGTTCATGAGCTATCTGCCGATGACGCTGATCGTCACGTTGTCGAGCTCGCTGTTCGTTGCACTGATCATCGTGCCGACGCTGTGCGCGATGTTCATGCGGCTCGACCACGTGCCGGGGCCGGGGTTGCGGCCGACCGCGCGGTGGGTCGGGCTCGGCGCCGGCGCGCTCGGCCTGCTGATCATTGCGGCATCGAGCGTGCTCGCCGCGGTGCTGGTCGGCGTCACGGTGGTCGGCTTGGTGGCCTTGCACCGCGTGGTGTTGGCGCGGCTGGCGCGCTGGTTCCAGGATCGTGCGGTTCCCGCGATCACCGGGTTCTACGTCGCCCGGCTGCGCTGGGCGCTTCGTCATCGCGTGATCGTCCTGGCCGGGTGCGTGGTCACGTTCATCGGCGGCATCGCGATCTTCGGGGTGCTCGGGCCGGGCGTCGAGTTCTTCCCCGAATCGATCCCGCCGGCCACGGTGATCGCGCGCGTGGATGTGCCGAGCGGCACTTCGCCCGAGTTCACGAATCGGCTGGCCGAGCAGATCGAGGAGCAGATTCGCACGATCCCGGGGTTCGGTGATTCCGAGTCGATGGTTGCGACGGTGAGCGCATCCGGTGAAGGCAACGCCTTCTTCGGCGGCGGCGGGGAAGGCAACGTCTCGGTGAACTTCATCGATTTCGACGAGCGCGAATTCGACACGTTCGAGACGCTGCGCGACCTGCAACAACGGGTCGGTGACGGGCTGGCCGGCGCCGAGTTCAAGGTGGAAGCGATGCAGGGCGGGCCGCCGACGGGCGCGCCGGTCAACCTCGAGATCGTCGGTCCCGACGTCGACCAGCTGAAGGCGTTGTCCGATCAAGTGCTCGCGATATTGAAGGGCGCGCCCGTGTACAACAGGCTCGAGGGTCTCGAGAGCGACATGACGCGGGGCCGTCCCGAGCTCGTGGTCGAGGTCGACCGCGAGACCGCCGCGCTCTTCGATCTGAACACGTCCGAGATCGGCACGACCGTGCGCACCGCGATCCAGGGCACCGAGGCCGCGAAGTACCGCTACGGGAAAGACGAGTACGACATCGTGGTTCGGCTCGCCGAACCGTATCGATCGAACCTCGATGCGCTCGAGGATCTCACTGTGATGGCGGAGGAACAACAGATCCCGTTGCTGTCGGTAGCCAACTGGTGGGTCGACGAAGGGTTGGGCACGGTTCGACGCAAAGACCTCGATCGCGTGGCGACGATCAGCTCCGATGTGGGCTCGGGCGAGAACAGCAACGCGGTGTTGGCGGAGGTGAGCGGGACGCTCGTCGAGTTTCAGGAGTCACTGCCGCCAGGATACACCATGCGGTACACGGGTGAGCAGGAGGATCAGCAGGAAGCCATGGCGTTCCTCAGCAGTGCGTTCCTCATCGCACTGATGCTCATTGCGCTGATCCTGACGTCGCAGTTCAACTCGGTGCTCAAGCCGTTGATCATCATGTCGTCGGTCATCATGTCGACGGTCGGCGTGCTGCTCGGCTGGGTGGTGTTTCAGATGCCGTTCGGCATCATCATGACCGGTGTGGGCGTGATCTCGCTGGCGGGCATCGTGGTGAACAACTCGATCGTGCTGATCGATTACATCGATCTGTTGCAGAAGCGCGATGGTCTGCCTCGGGACGAGGCGTTGATCCTCGCCGGCCAGACGCGTTTCCGGCCGGTCATCCTGACCGCGATCACTACCGTGTTCGGTCTGGTTCCGCTCGCGATCGGCTTCAACATAGACTTCGCGGGGCTGTACACGTCGCTGAACCCGAACATCTTCTGGGGCGGCGAGCAGGCGGCGTGGTGGGCGCCGATGGCGATCGCGGTGATCGCGGGTCTTACGTTCGCGACGGTGCTGACGCTGATCGTGGCGCCGGTGCTGTATTCGGTCGTGGACGATATGGGTCAGTTCTTCCGTCGCAACCTGATGGCTACCGCGCGGGCGGACCAAGCGGCGGTCTCGCCTGAGGGTCTGCCAGCCGCGCTGCCCGAGCATCGGCCCAGGAGTCCGCGCCGCCGCCGGTTCGCGGCCGCGCTCGCCGCACGGTTCCAGGGCTCTCGGCTCGAGCCTGGGTTGGGAATCGACGATTAGGAGTCGGC
>JBOHRM010000881.1:0-3901 GCA_050732715.1 Longimicrobiales bacterium | reverse complement strand
GCCCCGGCCGCTCAGGCGGGCCGCGCCGCAGTCCCTCCACGCCTCGAGCCAGCTCCCCCCCGCGGAGACGAGCGAGGCAGGACTCGCCGGCCGCGCCCACCGGGAGCGTAGCGCGCATCCGACCGATCGCGCCGGAGCGAGGAGCACGCCGCCAGCGCACGCGCCCGCTGGAGATCGTGCCGCTCGGCGCGGCGGACGGCTGACGGGCGGGCGTTTGGCTCAGGCGAGAGCGGTGCTCGAGCGCATCGCGGACCACACGAACGAGCATTGCCTGATCATCGGCGCGGACCTCAACACGCCGCTCGGCGCACGCGATCCAGTCATGCGCGTGTTCGCGGCAGCAGGGTTGCACCGCGGCACGCGCACCGGACGCTGGCAGCACACGTTCCACGGCGCGGTCCGCCTCGCGCTCGACCACGTGCTGTTCCGCTCGAGCTCCGGCCGGATCGCCAGCCTACGCGTGTCCCGCCTCGACGAGCACTCGGTCGACGCCGGCCGCCGCGTCTTCGGCTCCGATCACCATCCGCTTCTCGCCCGCGTCACCTTCGCAGAGCCGCTCGAGCCCACGACTCGTTCGTGAGGGGGTCTAACGATCCTCCGCGGCCGCCGGCTCATCACCGAGCCAGTGCAAGAACCACTGCCGCAAGCGGCCGAGCCGGTCGACGAGCAGCCACGGTTCACCCGTCCGCGAGAGGTTGTGGTTCGAGCGAGGATAGCGAACCAGCTCGACGGGCACACCCTGCTTCTCGAGCGCCATGAACCACTGCTCGGCGTCCGCCATCGGCGTGCGGTGGTCCTCCTCCGACTGCACGATCAACGTCGGCGTCTTTACGTTCTGCACGTAGCGGATCGGCGACAGCTCCTCGTACAGGGCGAGGTTGTCCCAAGGCTTGCCATAGAACTCGAACTCGGTCAGGCCCTGCGCCTCGGACGAGCCGTACCATGAGATCCAGTTGCTGATCATGCGATCCGTCTGCGCGGCCTTGAACCGATCGGTCCGCGTCGTGATCCACGCGGTCATGAAGCCGCCGTAGCTGCCGCCGCTCACACCCATGCGCGTCGAGTCCACGTCGGGACGCTGGGCGACGATGTCGGCGGCCTTCATCAGGTCCTCGTAGTCCTCCCTCCCCCAGCGGCCGCGCGTCGAATACGTGAAGTCGGCGCCGTAGCCGTTCGAGCCACGCGGGTTCGTGAAGAGCACGAACATCCCGGCGCCGCTCAGGTTGTGGAACTCGTCGAACCAACCCTCGCCGTACGCCGAATGCGGGCCACCGTGGATGTAGAGCACCAGCGGGTAGCGCCGGCCCGGCTCGTAATCGAACGGGTATTGCAGCCATGCCTCGATCTCGAAACCGCCGACGGACTCGTACGTGAACCGCTCCGCCGTCGGCCATGCGATCTCGGCGTTGAGCGAGTCATTCATCCCCGTGAGCCGACGCTCGTTGCCGCCGTCGATGTCCGCGAGGTACAGCTCGGTCGGCGCGTCGATCGATGTCGCGACGAACGCGACCTTCGTGAACTCTTCGTCGTACGAGAAGCCGTTGATGCGACGGCGTCCGCCGATGACTTCGGTGATCTCGCCGCTCTCCGCGTCGACGTGGAACAGCGCCGTGCGGCCGCCCACCGCGGCGGTCATCGCGATGGCGCCGTCGGCCATCCACTCGACGGCGTTCGGCTCGTAGCGCCAATCGCCCAGCACGTCCCGCGGCGCCGAGCCGTCAAGGTCGGTGAGCCAAAGGCGAGTGTTCGAGGTCCGCGTCACCCTCGACAGGAACGCGATTCGGCGGCTGTCCGGCGACCACGTGATGTCGTCTTCACGGCCGTCCATGGTCGTGATTCGACGCGGCTCGCCGCCCTCGACCGAAAGGACGAAGAGGTCATCATCGTTGCGCGGCGCCTCGTCGCGCTCGGCGTCGTACGGCAGCAGGTCGATCGAGTCGCGCTCGGCTTGCACCGCGGAGTCAGGCCGGAACTGCGGGTCCGCGGTGAACGCGATCCATCGGCCGTCCGGCGACACGGTTGCATCTTCGTGCGAGTATTCCGCGTCCGTGATCATCTGCCGCGTTGTATCGCCATCCAGACCCTTGACCCATATCTGAGATGGCCGGTAGCGGCGCGCCTCGCGACGGTTCGGCACGAAGCCGCGGCCGTTCGCCTTGTACGGCAGATCGAGCACGTGGCGGCCGTCGAAGCGATCCGGATCGAGCGGCTTCGTGATCGAGCCGAACGGCGGCCGTGCCATCGGTTGCATCTCAGCGAAAGGGTCGTCCTCGTCATCGTCCTGGCCATCGCCACCGCTCGAATCGGCGGGCTCCGTTGGCCCGGAGTCGCTCCCGCCGCGTCCGCTCCCCTCGGCGACATCATTCGACGCCGTGTCCGTGGTGACCACGAAGGAGTGGTCCTCCGGCTCCGATCCGTTCGGCGGCGCCGGGTCCGGCTGAAACGCCTCGCCCTGATACGGCTGGTCCAACCGGAGCGCCCAGGTGCTGCCTTTGCCACCCGGCCGCTGCGAGTTGAAGTAGAGGTGCGTACCGTCCGGTGACCACCGGGGATTCGTCGCACTGAACGCCGGCGTCGTGAGCCGAACCGGTTCGCTGCTGCCGTCGGTCGCGACCATCCACACCTCGGTGTGTCGCTCGTTCTCGGACTCCTTCACCGTGGTCACGGTAAACGCGACGAACCGGCCGTCCGGCGAGATCGCCGGCGAGCCGACCGTCTTCAGCCGATACCAGTCCGCGGGCTCGAACCCGCGTTTCGCTTCCTGGGCGGCCGCCGGCGCGGCGAGCAGCGCGAAAAAGACGAGGACTCGCACGATCGAACGCATCATGGGCTCCGACGTTAGGGCGCGTGGCGTAGGCATCGAGAATACGGGGAAGCGGGAGGTGGCGTCAATGCAGTAGGGCGCGTGCGTAGGCATCGAGAATACGAGGAAACGGGAGGTGGCGTCAATGCAGCACGGTCTGCGTTGCTCAACCGCGCGAACAGCATTCAACCGCCGAGGGCACAGAGGCATCAGAGGGCGCAGAGGTGTTCCGAATAGGCCCCTCAGCGGCCCTCCCTCGCCGTTCTCCGCGGTCTCCGCGACTGAAATCCGTGCCCAAGCGATAAGCCCTTTCATGAGGGCCAGGTGCTGGCCCTCTGTTGCAACGCCGCCATCAGCCGTTCGTGGATCCGGCCGAACGCGCCGTTCGACATGATCAGCACGACGTCTCCGGCACGCGTCGTCCTAGCGAGGTAGTCGACGATCTTACCGGTGTCGGGCTCGTGCTGGGCCGTGAGCCCGCGCGCCCGCCACGCTTCGACGAGCTGTCCGGGGTTCAGCGCGGTGGCGGCGTCATAGCGCTCGGGGTGGAACAGCCCCGCGATGATGACCTCGTCGGCGAGGCCGAGCGCATCCTCATAGGCGCCTTGGAACTCGCGTCGCTGCGCCGTATAGCTTCGCGGCTCGAAGACCGCGACGATGCGGCGGTTGCGGAACCGCTGGCGCACAGCCGTGATCGTCTCGCGCACCGCCGTCGGGTGGTGCGCAAAGTCGTCGATGATCGCAACGCCGCTCACCTCTCCCCGCAGCTCCATGCGCCGGCGCACGTTGCGGAACGAGGCGAGCGCCGTGCAGACGAGGTCGGACGGGACACCGATCGTCGCGGCCGCCGCCGCACACGCCAGACAGTTGCGCACGTTGAACGCGCCGGCCAGCGCCGTCTCGACAATGCCCCACGGCTCGCCGTCCCGCAGGATCGTGAAACGCGTCGCGGACTCGCCGTACTCGACCTCCGCGGCCGTCCACTCGCCGTGCACCACTCCCGTCCCCTCTCCCCTCCCCTCTCCCCCCGGGGGGAGAGGCTTATGCACCGTTCGCGTCCCCTCTCCTCCCAACGGGGGGAGAGGGTCAGGGTGAGGG
>JBOHRM010000880.1:0-13599 GCA_050732715.1 Longimicrobiales bacterium | reverse complement strand
CTGGAACGTGATCCGCAGCCTGCGCCACGGTGAGAAGGCGGGGCCGAACCCGTGGAACGCGGCGACGCTCGAATGGGCGACCGAGTCGCCGCCGGTCGAGCACAACTTCCAGCGCATCCCGACGATCCACAGCCGCGAGCCGCTCTGGATCGAACGCGAACAGGTCGAGGCCGCCGCCCGTGGGCCGAATCCGGGGCACATCCACATGCCGCCGCCATCGTGGTGGCCGATCTTCACCGCGATCGGCGTGATGATGACGTTCGCGCTGTTCCTCGCGCCCGCGTGGTGGGCGCCCCTGATCGGCGTCGCATGGGCCGCCATCGGCATCGTCAACTGGGCATACGAACCCGTGCATTGAGGGCGACGCCGTGAATCATACCGCCAACGCCGCCGCGCATCACCCGGAGCCCTACACGTACACCGGGCTCGACATGTGGAAGCTCGGGTTCTGGATATTCCTGGGCTCCGAGACGCTGTTCTTCGGCACGCTCATCTCGACGTACATGGTCTACGCGCACCAGAGCGTGGTCGGCCCGTATCCGCGCGAGGTCCTGAACATCCCGCTCACCTCCGTCAGCACGTTCGTGCTGCTGATGAGCTCGCTGGCGATGGTGATCGCGCTCGACGCCGCGCGCCGCGGCAGCCGCAAAGGCACGCTCGCCGCGATCTTCGCCGTCATCGTGCTCGGCGCCGGGTTCATCGGGTTCCAGGCGTACGAGTTCACCGAGTTCTATCACGAGGGACTCACGCTCGAGACGAACCTGTTCGGCTCGAGCTTCTTCATCCTGACCGGCTTCCACGGCGCGCACGTCTCGGTGGGCGTGATGTGGCTGATCGCGCTGTGGCTGGATGCGTGGCGAGGCAAGCTCGGGCCGGAAAACGCATTGCGCGTCGAGATCGCGGGGCTGTATTGGCACTTCGTCGACATCGTCTGGATCGCAATCTTTACGCTGGTCTATTTGATCGGGTAGTTTTCGGTTACCGGTTCCCGGTTTCGCGGTTTGGGCCGATGCTTATGAGCCTGCGAGTTTCGAGTTGCGATTTGGGATTGAGATGAGGATGATGTTCGACCAGTCGGATCGGTAGGGAGCATGTCTGGCGAGCTAAACAGCACGCCGAGCGGGCGGACGAACGAAACGTCGGCGGCGCTTCGGTCCCTCGAACCGGGAACCGGGAACCGGGAACCGGGAACCAAACACAGCCACGCCAAGACCTACATCCTGATCGGCCTGATCCTGACGATCATCACGGCGGTCGAGGTCGCGATCTTCTACATCCCGCAGCTCGAGTCCGTGCTCGTGCCGATCCTGCTCACCCTCTCCGCGTCGAAGTTCGTGCTGGTCGTGCTGTTCTACATGCACCTGCGCGACGACGATCGGCTGTTCAGCCGCGTCTTTTTTGGGCCGCTGTTCCTGGCTATTCTCGTCGTCATCAGCCTCGTCATCCTGTTCAAGTACGTCCCGATCTTCGATCGATTCTAGATCGGGGCGATCACGCTGACAGAAGCAGCGCCGGGCCGGTCGGGCCTCCCATGCTGCTGCGGCTGGCGTGTCGGCGTCCGGGGGCACGCCGGGATTCCAGACGCGCGCTCGTGGCCGGTCAGGTCGCCTTCTCGCTCGTGATGCTGGTGGTCGCCGGACTCTTCGTCCGTTCGCTCTCCGATCTCCGCCCAGCCGGGTTCGCGGGCGCGACCGATCGTGTATTGCTTTTCACGATGAAGTTTCAGCCCGAGCAGTATCGTTCCGAGCAGGTGCGCGTGCTCGTCGATCGACTGCGGACTCGGATGGCTGCCATCCCCGGCGTCCAGACCGTTGCCCTCGCCGAGACAGGCCCCTTGGCGAGCCGCCGGTCCACCACACAGGTGCGCGTAGGCGGTCGCGACTCTGTGCTCGCAAACGCCGATTACGTCACGCCGGGCTTCTTCGACGGCGTCGGGTTGCGATTGATCGCGGGACGCGACTTCCGACCGAGCGATTCGCCGTCGGCGGCACGGGTCGTGATCATCAACGCGACGCTCGCCCGCCGACTCTTCGCTGGCGAGCAGCCGATCGGTCGCACTGTGGAGCTGGGATCCGGTCAGGGAATCCGGACGTACGAGGTCATCGGCGTCGCGGCGGACGTGCAACATCACGACCTCCACGTCCCGCCCGCGCCGACGATCTGGAGCGCGTTTCAAGACAACGCCCCGTACATGCCGACACTCCTCGTTCGCACGACGGAGGCGAATACGGGGAAGATGGTTGCCGCGATCATGCGTGAGCTCGACGCGATCGACGACCGGTTCTCGGTCTTCGACGCCAGATCGCTCGATGCGCGCATCGGGGATGCGCTCGCGCGCGAGCGGATGGTCGCCGCGCTGTCGCGAGCATTTAGCGTGTTGGCTCTTGCGCTTGCCGCGGTTGGGCTCTACAGCGTGCTCTCGTATTCCGTGTCGCGAAAGACGCGCGAGATCGGATTACGTATGGCGTTGGCTCGAGCCTCTCGTCCGTGCGCTGGCTCGTGATCAAGGAGGCGGCGGCGCCGGTCATGGCCGGCACTGCTGCCGGTGTCGTCATCGCGCTGGGAGCAGGTCGCGTGATCGCTCGGGAGTTCCTGGGCGTCGCCGCTGCTGACGTTACCGCGCTCGGCGTCTCGATCGCCGTCATGGTGATGATTGCCGGCGTTGCGGCTTCCATTCCGGCGTTCCGCGCGTCGAGAGTCGATCCGCGCACGGCGCTCCGGGCTAACTGATCTCGAAACGGCTTCGTGCGGGAGGCGAGGACGTCTCGCGGACGCCCGTTTGCTTCCGCACGTGCGGCGGACGCCGGCGTTCGCCTCCATGCTCGTGTTCCGGGCTTTACGCGGTGATGACGTACGCGGTGCGAAGGAACGTCAAGATTGTCTCAACGTCCAGAGGGGTTTTTGAGAAACTCAGCCGAAGGTGGAGAGAGGTTTTGAGAAACCCACTCAGGGTGTCCCTAAATTTGAGAACCGACACCGGAGAAGCCGTTCGATAAGCCGCTTTGCTGTGGTCGTATTGCCCACCTGGCGCGCCCCGCGAAGGGTGTGCACGGCCGCGGGCCGAAGCTCGACGTCCTCCATGACCGGCGGGTCCCAGACGAACGAGCCATGTCGCATCGCTTGAAGATGCGGGTCCGACTCGATCGCCGATGGGTTGTACACCAGGGATTGAGGTCGACCAGGTGGCGATCTCGGCTTCATTTGGCATGCTCTCCGTGATCCCGTCCTAAGGCCCAGCGGCGGAACGATGCCGGCGTAGCGGCCGGCGGTCGCCCGACGCAGGAATCCGACGCTGTTCCGGGCGAGCGCCAGCACCGGCGTCTGAAGCGTGTGATCGGCCGGGTGGCCGGTTCGAAAGTCGGCCCATCCAGCCATTGACAGGTTTTGCCGTGGCACTCCGGTCGAGGTCCGAGACTGCTTCCGAAGCCGGTCGTGAGCGCGCCCATAGCGCTCGCTAAGGATCGTCGTGCAGGTCGAGCGACGTTCTTCATCTCCCGTCCTCCGTAACGTGCCCACGACGCGTTCCAGGCACGCCGGAAACGTCCCGTATATTTGAGCAGGTCCTTGCGGGTTCTTGAGATATGGAAGGTTCGATGATGGCCGGGCACGCTGTTCGAGAAGTCGCCAATGTCCCGGGCCAGCTAGTCCGTCGCAGCATGGTCTCCCGTGCCGCGGCGGGCGAGGTCCACGATGTCGTTCCCGACCCGGACGCGATCGAGGAGTTGGGCGATGAGATCGCGACGCTGGCCGCGCACCTTCATGCGGCGACACAGCGCCTGCTCGTGCTGATCGCCGAGTTCGACCGGCTGCGCGGCTGGGAGAGCGCCGGGCACCGGAGCTGCGCGCACTGGCTCGCGTTCCGCACCGGCATCGATCTGGGCGCGGCGCGCGAGAAGGTGCGAGCTGCACGCGCGCTCGAAGCACTCCCTCTGACGAGCGCCGCTATGGCGCGGGGTGAGCTGTCCTTCTCGCAGGTGCGGGCCCTTTCTCGAGTGGCGACAACCGAGGACGAGGCGGAGCTGCTCGAGCTGGCGCGCGGCGCGACGACGGCGCAGCTGGAGCGGATCGTACGTGCCTGGAAGAAGGGGAGCCGGAAGGACGAAGCGGAGCGCGACCGCGAGCGGCAGGAGTCGCGCACGTTCTCCGTGTTTCCCGATGACGACGGCATGTACGTCGTCAAGGGCCGGCTCACGCCGGAGGTGGGCGCGCTGCTCATGCGGGCGATCGAGGCGGCGGGCGACGCGCTCTATCGCGAGCGGCCGGTGTCTCGTTCGGCGTCGCAGGCGGATCGGGAGGCAGCCCAGCGTCGTGCGGATGCGGTGGGGTTGCTCGCTGAGCGGGCATTGGCGGCGGGGTTTGCAGAGGCAGAATCGGGAAACGCGGCGGAAGTCCCAATCAGCGGCACGCGCGCGGACCGGTATCAGGTTGTCGTCCACGTCGACGCGGAGATGCTATCGAGTGAGAGTGAGGGTGGCCGCGCCGAGCTGGAGGACGGGACGAGCGTTTCAGCTGAAAGCTGTCGCAGGCTCGCATGCGACGCCAGCGTCGTCCGCGTGACGTGCGGGAAGGAAGGCTCGGTCCTCGACGTGGGGCGGAAGACGCGCACGATCTCTCCCGCGCTGCGGCGCGCTCTCGAAGTCCGCGACCGCGGCTGTCGGTTTCCCGGGTGCGAGCTGCGTTTCACGGATGCCCGTCACGTGCGGCATTGGGCGGACGGCGGCGAGACCAGCCAGGCTAACTGCATGCTATTATGTAAGTTACACCATACGCTCGTACACGAGGGTGGTTGGCACGTCGAATGGTGGGGCGCGGGACGGCCGGTGTTCTTCGACCCCCGAGGCGGTACTCATTTCGATGGTGGTTGGCAGCCGCCCGTGCTTCCCGAGCAACCCGTGGAGACGCTGGTTCAGGCGAATCGGCAGCTCGGCGTCGAGCCGGATCCCTGGACGGCCGGCGCCCGTTGGCGGCGCGAGCGTGACATTCCGGACCGCGTGTATTTCCGGGCGCTCGAGGCGTTATAGACGTGTGGTGAGGTCTCGCCGTGGTCGAGCCCGGCCTGGGCGGCGCGCCACGGTGCTTCGACTCTCATGCGGCGCCCGAGAAGGGTCTTACGCTGCGGTGTCTCTGACGATCTGTGCGGGCTCGGTGCGTGCGGCGCGCCGCGCTGGGAGGTATGCGGCTGCCGCCGCCGTCGCCACCGCCACGGCGATGACAGCGATGAATGTCAGCGGATCCGTCGGCTCGATCTCCCAAAGGAGCGCGGATAGGAGTCGCGACGTGAGCAAGGCGAGGACGATACCGACGACGAGCCCGATCGTCATCAGACGCAGGCCCTGCGCGACGACCATGCCGGTGACTCTGCCGCTCGTCGCCCCGAGCGCCATTCGGATGGCGATCTCGCGGGCGCGTTCTTCGACCGCGAACGCGAGCACACTGAAGATGCCGAGCGCAGCGAGTGTGAGGGCCAGCAAGCCGAATGCTGCGAACAACGAAGTCGCGAGTCTGTGATTGCCAACGGTGCGCAATACCATGTCCTCCATCGTCGCGACCTCATAGAGCGGCAGGCTCGGATCCAGCTCTCGGAATGCGGCACGGATCGCGGGCAATACGGTGAGTGGATTGTTCGCGGCCGTCCGCACGACGAAGACCACCTCCAACGTCGCGTTCGGCACCGGATACGGCCAGTAGAGCGCCGGCGAATGCGATCATCAGGCTCTCGACGACGAGCTCGTATGCCAGCCGGCCACGGCCGGCACAGATCGCGGCGAGCACGGCAAACTCCCGCTTCCGTCGTTCCGCGCGGACGAGCATCAGATTCGCAACGTTCACGCACCCGATTAGCAACACGAGGAGCACCGCTCCGCTCAGCAACCACAGTGAACGCCGGTCGACTCCGAGCATCCAGTCACGCACATCGAAGGTCTTGATGGATCGGACTTCGTTCGACCCGGGATACTCCACGGCGAGGCGGGAGAAGATCGTCTTGATCTCCGTGTCGGCGGCCGTCGCGGTCACGTCGGCGCGCATCCGCCCGAAGACTCCGAGGAGGCGGGAGCCGCGGTTTTGCGTGAGCTGCCTGTCGCTCCAGGCAAACGGGACGATGACCAGTGGGTTTTCCGGGAACCAGAACGATGGGGGCAGCACGCCGACGACCGTGTACAGCTCGGCGTTGAGCTGTAGTGTTTGGCCGAGCACGTCGGGCCGGCGCGCGAATGCTTCCTCCCACAACTGATCGGTGATGGCCACGACCTTCCCGGCGCCAGCCCGGTCCTCGCCTTCCACGAAGCCTCTTCCAAGCGCGGGGCCGACGCCGAGCGCACGAAAGAAGTTCGTCGTCACCACCCGCGCTCGAGCGCGGACAGGCTGATCCGCCGTCGCAAGGTTTGCCGACGCGGAGATGTAGGCCGCCAGTTCCTCGAACGTCGTGGCCTCGCGGCGGAGGTCAAGAAAGTTGGGGATCGAGAGGGGGCCGCCGCGGTCCGTCGGCACGTGATGGCTGCGTAGATACAGCAGTCGCTCGGGCTGAGGGTATGGCAGGGGGCGAAGTATCGAACCCTGGAGGACACTATAGATCGCCGTGGTCGCACCGATCCCGATCGCGAGCGTCACGATCACGGTGGCTGCGTAGCCTGGCCGGCGAGCGAGGGACCGAATCACGATCGCGATTCGCCGTAAGCCATCTCGCATATCGTCCTCCGGAGCAAGTGAAACCGATCGTGCCTGTTCCGCTGCGCGGTACGGATTACGCAGCTAGGTGCCGATCTCGAGCTCGATCCCGGCGTCCAGCGCCTTGTCGATGCGCGCCCTCGCCTCTTGTAGGTGAGCGACCGTGTATGCGTCGAGCGAGCCGGCCGACTCGAGCCGCTGCGCGATGCGGCGGTCCAGGTCGCTCAGGCGCAAGCGAGCGACAGCACGTGCGTCCGCGGGCATCCGCTCCTGGCGCGTCGCCACGATCTCGGTCATCCGGTCAAGGTACGCGCGCTGCAGGTCGCGTCTCATCGCCGGCATGTTGCGCGATGTCGCGCCCCATACTTCGCTCCAAACTGCACGCGTCAGCTCGTCCATCAGCTCGGGGATCGTCACGACTTCGGCGGCTCCGAACTTCAGCTCGGCGTCGCGAATTCGGGCGAGCCGGAACGGGTTCGTGAGCTGGTTCAGCAGGGTTGTCTGCACGGCGAGGACGCGCTCGTGGAGCGGGTAGTCGATGCGGCCGCTGAACGTGTTCGATGCGCCCCAATGGTTCCAGCGATCGGGTCCGAACTGCGCCAACACCCGCGGCGGCACGGCGAACGCATCCTCGCTGAATGCGCGCTCCGTCAGGAAGCTCAGCGCCTCGAGCTGCCGCGCCTTCGGGACCGCGACGAACGGACCGCGATCATTCGCATCGCCGGGCCGCGTGCGGTAGACATACTGGCCGCCGACGTACTTCACGGCGGGTGCGAGCGCCTGCGCGTATTGCCCCACGAGCGTCTGGAACGCGTCCGTCAGGTCGGCGTACCGCGAGTTGTCGGTGAGCACGTGGGCCGGCAGGTCAGGCCACAGCGCGGCGATGATCCCGGCGCGCTGGCGTGCCCAGCGCAGCGGATCGGCGCCGAGGTCGTTGGGGTTGACCGTGGGATCGAGTGCGCCGCTGCCGCCCGCGTCTTCATCCGTGCCGAACGCGTGTCCGTCACTGCCCGCCTCGCGCGCGATCGCCGCGGCGCGAGCGGCGTCGGACGTGTAGCCGTAGGCGATGACCCACTCATCCGAGCTGCCGACCGTCGGCGTATAGTAATAGCCCTGCCGCTCGCCGCGCGCCGCGATGTTCGGCGAGTGATAGTCCATCACCGAGCTGACGAGCCCGCGCGTGCGCGCCCAGTCGCGGTCGTGCAGCTGCTCGAGCGGCGTGTCGATCGATGAGCGGAAGTTGTGGCGCAATCCGAGCGTGTGCCCGACCTCGTGCATCACCACCCACCGCAACGCCTCGCCGACGTACTCCAGGGGAACCGGATCGCCCGGACCCACATCGCCACGTGCGGCCATGGCCGCGCGCAGCAGCGTACCCTGCGCAGACAGCATCTCCGCGAAGTGTGCATGCGCGAGATACGATGACGGCGGTGACCACGACGCGTCAGCGACGCTCGATTCGCCCTCATCGCCTACGCCGAGCCGTGCTCGAGCGCCTCACTCGGGTCGACGAAACTGCGCCAAGCGTTCCGGAATCCGAGCAGCATGTTCGCCTCGAACAAGATGTCCGCGTCCAACACCTCGCCCGTTCTGGGGTCGACGGTCGACGGCCCGATCGCGCCATAGCCGGCCTGGTCGGAGGTATTCCAGCGCAGCGTTGCGTAGCGGATGTCCTCGGCCTGCGCACTGTCTGGCAGCGGCTCGGCGCGGATCGCATCCTTGAAGCCCGCCCGCTCGAACGCCTTGTTCCACGCCTCGACGCCCTCCTCGAAATACGGCCGGTACTCGACTGGAATCGTGGGCTCGAGGTAGTAGACGATCGGCTGCTTCGGGTAGTACAGCCCGTCGCCCGCTGGCTCGCCCGGCTCGAGTCGCCAGCGATTCACGTACCGCACGAAGTGCGTCGAGTCGTCACGGCTGAAGCTCTTGTGGACAGTCAGGAAGTAGCCCATGCGATCGTCCGCCAGCCGGGGCGTCATCGGTTCGGCCGGCAGCTCGGCGAGCGTGGTGTGGATCGACAGCGTGATGTACCGGCCGTCCGGCACTGCCGGCAGCGAAACCGGCTGACCCGGCTTGAACGTGAGGCGAGCCCGGAGGTTGATGTTGCCCGGGAACGCATTGACCGACTCGAGATAGCTGAGCGCCCTGTCGAACGTCGCGTTCCCGGGTTGACCGGGCCGTTCGGACGCCGCGGACCGCACGCGCCGGCCGACGCCGGAGAGGTCGGACACCGCCCAGTCGTAGATGTCGATCAACAGCAGCGAGTCGCCTTTCGTCGCCTCGATCTCGGCCGATGCGATCACGGACGGGCTGAACGAGAGGTCGACGGCTCGGCTCGACGGCGTGCCCTCGGCCGCCTGGAAACGGTGCGGCTGATTCAACAGGTAGATATGGTTGGCGGCTCGTTCGAGCGTGATGACGTCCGCCTCGAACAAGTTCAGCATCGTGCCGCCGTAAAGGCTCGCCGCGCCGACGCCGCGCGCGATCTTGCTCTCCATCAGGAGCTCGTCGCCGAGCCTCGACACGGGTACGGCCAGGTACAGCTTGTCTTCCTTCGCGTATAGGTCGAATAGACCCTGGTACCGATCCGCGCCTTCGATCAACTCGTCGAACGAGTCCTGCTGCGACGCCGTGTCCTGTGCCGAAGGCGTGGGCGAGGTCGAGCCGCGCTGCATGCGGACGGGCGTGCACGCGGCGATCGCGCAGGCGAACGCCAGGATCGGGAGAGCTCTCATTGTGGTCTCCGGGACGGTCCGGGTTAGATGTCCGAATCGACGCTGCGCCGCCGCCGGCGCTGGATGCGAGACAGCGACGTGTGCGAGAGGCCCAGCGGCCAGACTATACCATGACGCGGCTCGTGAATCAAACCTGGCCCGGGCGGCGACGGCGGCGTATCATGCGGCCGACTCCATTGATCTGATCCGAACGAGGCGACTCCGGAACCGATGAAATTCCTGCTCCGCGTCTTGATCACCGCGGCCGCACTGTGGGTCGCAGTCGAGATCGTGCCCGGCATCGAGCACACCGGTCCGTGGATCAACCTGCTCGGCGTCGCGCTCGTGTTCGGCGCGGTCAACGCCGTGATCCGGCCGCTGCTGCTCGTGCTGACGTGCCCGCTCGTGCTGCTCACGCTCGGACTGTTCATCTTCGTATTGAACGCGCTGTTGCTGTGGCTGACCGGTGTGCTCTCGGGCGCGCTCGGCCTCGGCTTCAGCGTCACCGGGTTCCTGCCGGCCCTGATCGGCGGCCTCGTTGTCGGCATCGTGAGCACGGCGCTCAACATCTTGCTCGGCGACAAGGCGCGCGACGAGAAGTCACGGTGACGCACGGCGATGTCCACACTCGTGCCGTTCCACCGGTTCCTGATCGCCAGTGCGATCGTATTCTGCGCCGGGTTCTCGGCATGGGAATTGGTCCGTTTCGCGCGCACGGGCGCGATGCTCGACCTGCTCATCGGGCTGGCGTTCGCACTGGCGGCGGGAGTGCTCATCGCTTATCTGCTCCAGTTGCGCCGCATCCTGAAGCTCCCGCCCGATCGGAAGCCGAAGGACTAATCGATGCCGGCCGGTGCCGGGCCTCGGGGTGCGCCTGGGCCTTTCGCGCCGAGCCCGTTCGCGCATAGATTCTCTTCGATTAGCTCCCTTCGAGTCGAGCCGGCGCGAAGCTCTCTCTCTCGAGACCGAACAGACGAGGCTGCGCGCCCGCCAACTCGGAACCCGGAACCCGGAACCCGGAACCGCCGTCGTGTCATCGGTGCAGCTGAGACTCTCGACGATGATGTTCCTCCAGTATTTCGTCTGGGGGGCATGGTTCGTCACCATGGGCACCTACCTCGGCACCGCGCTGCGGTTCGATGACCCGCAAATCGGCCTCGCCTACGGCAGTACCGCGATCGCGGCGATGATCACGCCGTTCTTCGTCGGGATGGTCGCCGACCGGTTCTTCGCGACGGACCGGATCCTGGTCGTCCTGCACCTGCTCGGCGCGGTCGTGTTGTGGTACGCGTCGACGCTCGAGCGGTTCGAGGTGTTCTATCCCGTGCTGATCGGGTACGCGCTGCTGTACATGCCCACGCTCGCGCTGACCAACTCGATCTCGTTCCACAACATGGAGAACCCGTCGAAGGAGTTTCCGCGCGTGCGCGTGGCGGGCACGATCGGCTGGATCGTGGCGGGGATCCTGGTCGGCCAGCTGGGTGTCGAGGCGACGGCGATCCCGCTGCGCATCGCCGCCGCCGCGTCGCTCGTGATGGGCCTGTACTGCCTCGTGCTCCCGCACACGCCACCGCCGGGGCGTGGCAAGAAGCTCAGCGCGCGCGACGTCCTCGGCCTCGACGCGCTTTCGCTGATGAAGGACCGCTCGTTCGCGGTGTTCATCCTCGGCTCGTTCCTGCTGGCGATCCCGTTGCAGTTCTACTACACGTTCACGAACCCCTTCCTGAACGAGATCGGCGTCGAAAACGCCGCGACCAAGCAGACGTTCGGGCAGATGTCGGAGATTTTCTTCATGATCCTGCTGCCCGTGTTCCTGCTGCGGCTCGGCGTGAAGCGCATTCTACTGATCGGCATGGCCGCTTGGGCGCTGAGATACGTGCTGTTCGCGTTCGGCGATCCAGGCTCGCTCATGTGGATGCTCTACGGCGGGATCATCCTGCACGGCGTGTGTTACGACTTCTTCTTCGTGACCGGCCAGATCTATGTGGACAAGAAGGCGGACGTCGCGATTCGCGCCGCCGCGCAGGGGTTCCTCGCGTTCGTTACGCTGGGCGTCGGCCTGTTCGTCGGATCCCTGATCTCCGGGCGCGTCGTCGGCGCGTTCACAACGCCGGGCGCCGATGGCGTGGCGCACGACTGGCGCACGATCTGGCTCGTGCCCGCCGCAATGGCCGCGATCGTGTTCGCATCGTTCAGAGTCCTGTTCCGGGAGGCGCGGCCCACGCCGGCCGCCGAACCCGAGCCGGCATTCGCGACCAGCCCGGCGGACCGCTGAAGCCGCGCGCCCGCGGCGCGGCCGGCTGAGCCGCGGCCCGAGGAGAGCAGCAGCAGGAACACAGAACGCACGGGAGCCCTCGGCCACTGAACTCGTCGGCGAAGCATAGGGGTCGGCGCTGAGGGCCAACTCGGAACCCGGAACCCGGAACCCGGAACCAAGAAGGAGCGAGACAATGCATCGTCGTGAAGCGTTGGGTCGGCTCGCCGCGACGGCGGCCGCTGTGCCCGTGCTGGCTGCGTTGCGGCCGGATGAGCTGTTCGGGCTCGGCGGACGCGTGCACGAGCGGATCGCGCAAGGGCAGGCCTACGCGCCGATCGCGCTCGGCCCGCACCAGTTTCAGACCGTGACGGAGGTGTCGGAGCTGATCCTGCCGGAGACGGATACACCTGGTGCGACGAGCGCGGGTGTGAATCGATTCATCGACCTGATCGTCGATGAGTGGTTCGACGACGCAGAGCGCGCCAGCTTTCTCGCCGGGCTCGCCGACCTCGACGCGCGCAGCCGCACGGCGTTCGGCGGCGACTTCATCGAAGGTTCGGGCGAACAGCAGACGGCGCTGCTCGCGCAGCTCGACGCGGAGATGGCCGCACTGCGCGCGTCCGAGCCGGAGCGCGCGGAGACGCTGTTCTTCCATCGCGTGAAGTGGTTGACGTTGTTCGGCTACTACACGTCGGAACCGGGCGCGACGCAGGAGCTGAACTGGGTCGCGATGCCCGGCGCGTATCGCGGTTGCGAGCCGATCGTTGCCCGGCCATGACGCTGAGCGGACCGGCGAAGACCCGCGGTCAACGATCGCGTTGCTCGTGATCGAGCGCGAACAGCCGGATCCGGAGCCGACGCCTTCGCAACGACGGCGGTCGAGGTTGGGAGATTGAGGGAGCGGGGTGGAGAGGTAACTCGGAACTCGAAACGCGGAACCCGGAACCGAAAAATGGCCCAACAGGAATATGACGCGATCGTTGTCGGCTCGGGCGTGAGCGGCGGCTGGGCGGCGAAGGAGCTGACGGAGCGTGGGCTGAATACGCTGATGCTCGAGGCCGGGCGACCGGTCGACCCGGACCGCGATTACAGTGAGCACGAGCCGACCTGGGAGTTCAAGTTCCGTGGCTTGGGTGACCGCAAGTTCTTCTCCGAGCGGCAGCCCTTGCAATCCCAGGCGGGCCCGGTCACCGAGATGACACGCCACTGGTTCGTAGACGACATCGACAACCCGTACACGTTCGAGCCCGACAAGCCATTCCTGTGGATTCGCGGCCGGCACGTCGGCAGCCGCTCGATCATGTGGGGCCGGCAGGTCTATCGCTTGAGCGACCTCGACTTCGAAGCGAACACGCGCGAGGGCACGTCGATCGACTGGCCGATCCGTTACGCCGACATCGCGCCGTGGTATGACCACGTCGAAGAGTTCATCGGCATCAGCGGCCAGGCCGAGAGCGTCCCGCATCTACCCGACGGCCGGTTCCTCCCGCCGATGGAGATGAACTGCGTCGAGCGCCATATGCGCGAGCGGGTGAGCGAAGCGTTCGGCGGCGAGCGGCTCCTCACGATCGGGCGATGCGCCATATTGACGCGCGAGCACCGCGGGCGCGCGGCTTGCCACTTCTGCGGCCCCTGTGACCGCGGCTGCATCACGCGCTCGTACTTCAGTACGCTGAACTCGACGTTGCCCGTCGCCATGGAGACCGGCCGGCTGACGCTGCGGCCGTATAGTGTGGTTCACAGCGTGATCTACGATGAAGAACGCGACCGCGCGACCGGCGTGCGCGTGATCGATGCATTGACGCGGCGCGAGCTCGAGTTCCACGGCCGTATCGTTTTCTTGTGCGCCTCCACGTTCGAGTCGACGCGCATCCTGCTGAACTCGAGCACGCCGCGCTTCCCCAACGGCCTCGCCAACTCGAGCGGTCAGCTGGGCCGCAACGTCATGGACCATACCATGGG
>JBOHRM010000879.1:0-1745 GCA_050732715.1 Longimicrobiales bacterium | reverse complement strand
GTCTCCGCATCTTCGCCGAGGGCCGCGAGCTCGATTCGAATCGGCGGCGTCGTCACCGACCGCGGATCTGTGATGACGCCGTGAATAGCGGCGGCGGCGGCGGTCAGCGGGCTGGCGAGGAACGTGCGGCCGCCGCGGCCCTGTCGGCCCTCGAAGTTCCGGTTCGATGTGCTCACGGCGTACTGACCCGGCCGCAGCTCGTCGCCGTTCATCGCAATGCACATCGAGCATCCGGCCTCGCGCCATTCGGCGCCCGCCGCGCGGAACACCTCGTCGAGGCCCTCCGCCTCCGCCTGCGCCTTCACCTGCCGCGACCCGGGCACGACCAGCATGCGCACACCGCGTGCGACCTGCCGGCCGCGCAGCACGCTCGCCGCGGCGCGCAGATCGAAAATGCGTGAGTTCGTGCAGCTGCCGAGGAACACGACGTCGACGCGCCGGCCGAGCAGCGGCTGACCGGGCTCGATGTCCATGTAGCTCAGCGCGCGCTCGAGCGCGGTACGGCTGGCAGCGTCCGCGGCATCCGACGGCGCGGGCACGCGGCCGTCGATCGGGATCGCCATCCCCGGGTTCGTGCCGAACGTGATCATCGGCTCGAGCGCGGACGCGTCGATGTCGACGCACGCGTCGAACATTGGTCCGTCGTGGGGTCCGTCGTGGGGTCCGTCATCGGTCGCGAGCGCCCGCCAACGCGTGACCGCCTCGTCCCAATCGGCGCCGGCCGGCGCGAACGGTCGGCCGGCGAGATACTCGAACGTGGCGTCATCCGGCGAGATCATGCCCGCGCGCGCGCCGGCCTCGATCGACATGTTGCACACCGTCATGCGCTCTTCCATGCTCAGCGCGCGGATCGCCGGGCCGGCGTACTCGATGACGCGACCCGTGCCGCCGCGCACGCCGATCCGCGCGATCAATGCGAGAATCACGTCCTTCGCGGTCACGCCCGGCCCGAGCCGGCCGCCGACGCGCACCTCGAGCGTCTTCGGCTTCTTCTGGAACAGGCACTGCGTCGCCAACACGTGCGCGACTTCGGACGTGCCGATGCCGAACGCGAGCGCGCCGAAGGCGCCGTGCGTGCTCGTGTGACTGTCGCCGCACACGATGGTCATGCCCGGTTGCGTCAAGCCCAGCTCGGGGCCGATCACGTGGACGATGCCTTGCCGCTCATGACCGAGCGCATAGAGCGTGATCCCGAACTCCTGGCAGTTGCGCTCGAGCGCGGCGAGCTGCGCGGCGCCGTTCGCGTCGGACAGCACGGGGAGCGGGGTGGTAGGTGTCGAGTGGTCCATCGTCGCCACCGTTCGATCGGGATGGCGGACGCGCAGCCCGCGCTCGC
Organism: Longimicrobiales bacterium; assembly: GCA_050732715.1. Classification (GTDB taxonomy): domain Bacteria; phylum Gemmatimonadota; class Gemmatimonadetes; order Longimicrobiales; family RSA9; genus JBOHRM01. Next base: position 409 of record JBOHRM010000879.1, on the reverse strand, counting down.
GCAGCTGCGCGAACGCCTGCGGCGACGTCACCTCGTGCACTAGATGCAGGTCCGCGTACAGGATCGCGGGCGAGTCATCGGCGCCGGGGTGCGCGACGTGCGCGTCCCATACCTTCTCGAACAGCGTGCGCGCCATCAAGCAGCCCCGACCGCCCGACGGATCACGCCCCTCATTTCGCATTCATCATTCATCATTCATCATTTCTGTCGTTCATCGTTCGCACTTCAGACTCCCCACAGGTCGCTCGCGGCCTCGAGTGCGCGCGCCTCGAGCTCGCGCGCGTGCTCGGCCTTGTTCAGCGCGTGCAGATACGCGCGCGCCGGCCTCGATCGACATGTTGCACACCGTCATGCGCTCTTCCATGCTCAGCGCGCGGATCGCCGGGCCGGCGTACTCGATGACGCGACC
>JBOHRM010000878.1:0-1414 GCA_050732715.1 Longimicrobiales bacterium | reverse complement strand
TCTCCGGAGTCCGAGCAGACTCCGAGCTCCGGCGGAAGCGCTGATCCGGATCATGAGCGGGACTCCCGCTTCGGGACGTCGGCGGCGTGGGTTCGAGGTCCGGCGTCGGGCGCGGTGGCGTGCGCGGCACCGGTGGGGAGCGACGGTGCGAGGTCGGTGGGGTCGGGCCGGTGCGCGAGGCCGCTGGACAGGTCCAGGTGGAGCGCGGCCTTGGCGAGCATGTGTGCGCTGACCGGCGCGGTCATGAAGAGGAATCCCAGGATCAGAAGCTCGTGCACGCTGACGCCTTCGCCCGACGCCGTCGTGAACACCGCGGACGCGATGAGCACGCCGCCGACGCCGAGCGTCGTCGCCTTGGTCGGCCCGTGCAGCCGGCTGAAGAAGTCGGGCAGACGGAACAGCCCGATCGAGCCGACGAGCGCGAAGAACGCGCCCACGATCAGGCTGACGGAAACGATGATCTCGACCCCAGCATTCATCGTGCGCACCTCATTCGATGATGTTGCCGCGAAGCAGGTACTTGCACAATGCGATCGTGCCGACGAACCCGAGCGCGGCGATGATCGCGGCGGCCTCGAAGTAGAGCATCGTGGTGCGGCCGATGCCGAGCAGCACGAGCAATGCGACGGTGTTGACGTACGTGGTATCGAGCGCGATCACGCGATCGACGGCACTCGGCCCACGGACCAGGCGCCACAGATTCAGGAGGATCGCGAGCGTCACCATGGTGAACGCGATGTGGATCGCGACGCTCAGCATCCGAACACCTCCAGCAGCGCGCGCTCGTAGCGTCGTTTGATCGACTCGACGGCGTCCTCCTCGTCATCCACGTCGAGCGCGTGGACGAGCAGCGTGCGCCGGTCACCGCTGAGATTGGATGAGACGGTGCCCGGTGTGAGCGATATCATGCTCGCGAGGACGGTGATCGTGAACGGGCTCGTCAGCTCGAGCGGGATGTGCAGGAATCGCGGTCGCAGCCGTCGTACGGGGCCGAGCACGAGGATCGCGACGCGGATGTTGGCGACGACGACGTCGTACAGGAAGATCGCCGTGAGACGCGCGAGTCTCGGCCAGCTGCGCACGCGCGGGTACTCGGGCCAGAACCGCGCGGTGAGCAGCGGGATCATCACGCCGAAGATGACGGCGAGCAGGAGGTGGCCGGGCGCGAGCGTATTGTTCGCGAGCAGCCAGGTGGCGAAGACGGCCGCGGTGACCAGCGGCTGCGGCAGCAGCCGGCTCATATCGCCTTCCGCGCATCACTCGCCGAGGCATCGCTGCCCTCCGCGGCGGGGACGGCCGGCTCAGCCCGCAGCGCGCCGCCGCGCGGCCCATCCGCGTCCACTCCGAGCACCGCATCGATGTACGCCTCGGGCTCGAGCAGGTCGGCGGAAGTGGCGCGTGCATAGACCGTGAC
>JBOHRM010000877.1:0-2319 GCA_050732715.1 Longimicrobiales bacterium | reverse complement strand
GGGAGAGGGTCAGGGTGAGGGGGCGCTCGACACGCGATGACATCCGACTCAATCAGATCGGCTTCTATCCGTTCGCGCCCAAGCAAGCGTTCATCGTCGGCGTGCCGTCCGCCGAGACGTTCTACGTGCTCGACGTTGCGGGCGATACGGTCTACAGTGCCTTGCTCGGCGCGTGGCGATCGACCGAGCTGTCATCGGACTCGACGCGGCTTGCCGACTTCTCCGCGCTGAGCAATACCGGTCGCTACGTGCTTCGCGTTCCCGGGCTCGGCGATTCGCACCCGTTCGAGATCCGGCCACGCGCGCACGAGCTGATGGCACGCGCAGCTTTGAAGGGTTTCTACTACCAGCGTGCATCGACGGCGCTCGAGTCACGCTTCGCAGGCGAGTGGGCGCGCGATGCAGGCCACCCCGACACGAGCGTGCTCGTTCACGCGTCGGCCGCAACCGCCGAACGGCCGGTCGGGACCAGAGTCTCATCGCCCGGCGGCTGGTACGATGCCGGAGACTACAACAAGTACATCGTCAACTCGGGCATCACTGTCGCGACGCTGCTCTCGCTGTACGAGGATTTTCCCGAGCAGGTGGCCGCGCTCGACGTCGACATCCCGGAGTCCGGCGATGCGCTGCCCGATCTGCTGGACGAGACGCTGTGGAACGTGCGCTGGATGTTGGCCATGCAGGACCCCGACGATGGCGGCGTCTACCACAAACTGACTGCCGCGAATTTCGAGGGGTTCCTGATGCCGGCGCAGGCGCGCGCGCAGCGCTACGTCGTGCAGAAGAGCACCGCGGCGACGCTCGACTTTGCCGCGGCCATGGCGCAGGCCAGCCGCGTTCTGCGGCGGCTGGCGCAGGAACCCCCTGACCGAGCGGAGCCAGGCCGGGCGGGCGAAGTGCGCACGAGCGCTACGCCTCAGCATGACGTGCTCGGCCCCCTCGCGGACTCGACGCTCGCCGCCGCCCGGCTCGCCTGGAGCTGGGCTCGGCAGCACGCGGACGTCGCCTATGATCAGCGACGGCTGAACGAGACGTTCGACCCGGACATCGAGACCGGCACCTACGGCGCCCGCGAGCTCGACGACGAACGCATCTGGGCCGCCGTCGAGCTGTTCCTCACCACGCGCGAAGACAGCTTCTACACAGCCGTCCCGCTATTCCCTGACAGCGCCGCGCCGTTGCCGAGCTGGAGTCAAGTGCGCACGCTCGCTTACTACTCGCTGGCGCGATTCCGCCATGCGCTGCCTCCGCCCGCGAACGGGGACGCGCAGCGTGTACGCGATCGCCTGATCGCGAGCGCCGATTCGCTGGTCCGCCGCGCGACCCGATCGGCGTACGCCACGCCGATGGGTGGGTCGCCTGACGACTTCATCTGGGGCAGCAGCGCCGTCGCGGCGAATCAGGGCATCGCGCTGATCACCGCGTATCGTCTGACCGGCGACCGGACCTACCTCCTCGCCGCACTCGCGAACCTCGACTACCTGCTCGGCCGCAACGCGACCGGCTACTCGTTCGTGACCGGCTACGGCGGCAAGACGCCGCGTCACCCGCATCATCGGCCGTCCGAGGCAGATGGCGTCGAAGCGCCCGTGCCGGGTCTCCTCGTCGGCGGGCCGAACGCCGGTCGTCAGGACGGCTGCGACTACCCGTTCACCGAGCCCGACCGATCCTACGTCGACCACGTCTGCTCGTACGCGTCGAACGAGATCGCGATCAACTGGAACGCGCCGCTCGTCTATCTGGCGTCCGCGCTCGAGGCGCTCCAGTTTGAGGCCGGGTTCAGCGTTACGCCGTAGAGCGCGACCGTCGACTCGCAGCGCTACAGTTCGAAGGCGACGTCAACGTACACCGTAGCTGCGAGGGTCGAGTTTACGGACTAGTACCTCGTTGCGGAAGTCCGCGTTAGCACCGAGAGACCCGATGCGCCGCCCTGACAAGTAACGACGACGATGGAATAGCAGCGCTATTTCGAGGAGGAGAGACGCAGAGCGCGGCGCGTCAGCGTCGCGCGGTCAGGGCGGATGCAGCGGGTCTCGAATGCAGCGGAATTCTGCAACGAGGTACTAGCGAAGGCGTTCGAGTTGGGCGTGGGCGTGGGCGGCGTCTCGTTCGGCGTCGCGTAGCTGAGCCGTGGCGACGTCGGCCTGCCGGCGGGCGTGGTCGAGCTCGGCGCGGCGGGCGTCCCGTTCTCGTTCGGCGCGACGGAGCTGGTCTTCGGCAACCTCGAGCTGGGCCTCGGCGCTGTGGAGTGCTCGTTCGGCCGCGGCCGCGCGGTCGCGCACGGCGGCCAGGACGGCATCGGCGCGGCGGGCGCCGTCT
>JBOHRM010000876.1:0-4356 GCA_050732715.1 Longimicrobiales bacterium | reverse complement strand
GGTTCAACGACCCCGTCCTCAACACCGTGCTGCGCTCGAGCGACGTCAGCCTCGTGTCGACCGTGATCCACGAGCTGCTGCACAATACGATCTTCGTCGGCAGCCACGTCTCGTTCAACGAGAGTTTCGCGAACTTCGTGGGTGACCGCGGCGCCATCGAGTTCTTCTGTGCCCGTGAAGGCGAAGACTCCGACCGGTGCCTGCGCGCGCGCGCCGCTTGGCATGACAATCTGCTTTTCGGCGAGTTCCTGACCGGCCTGGTGGCCGAGCTCGAGACGCTCTACCACCGGCCCGACCTCTCGAGCGAAGAGAAGATCGCGCAGCGCGAGCCGATCTTCGACGCCGCACGCAAGCGCTTTGCAGAGTACGTCGAGCCAAGGCTCGAGACGATGGCGTTCCGCGGCTTCTCGGAACGCCAGCTCGACAACGCGACGCTGATCGGGATCCGTCTCTACTATGATCGGCTGAACCTGTTCGAGGCCGCGTTCCAGCGGCACGGCGGGGACCTGCCGGCCACGATCGCCGCGATCACGCAATCCGCCGAGAACGACGGCGACCCGTTCCACGCGCTCGAGCGGCTCGCGAGTTGAGTAGGAACTCGGTTCCGAGTTCCGGGTTCCGAGTTCCGGGTTGCCGACCCCGGCCCCCGCCATTCGGACCCGTGACGCGGAACCGAGGCACGGTACGCCCGTGCCGACTAAAGAAGTCGCGAAGGGGTAGCGGGATGGAGGCGTCGCGACCCAACTTTCGACCCAGATATCGCTTCGGCTTCCAACTCGGAACCCGAAACCCGGAACCCGGAACCCCTATGGCCGAGACCCAGACGAAAGAGGCTTACCAGCCGACCGTCATCGAGGAGAAGTGGCAGGCGCGCTGGGCGGAGGAAGGCACGAACGTCGTAAGCGACGGACGTCTGGCCGCCGCGGATCGGCCGTTCTACAACCTCATGATGTTCCCGTACCCGTCCGCCGAGGGACTGCACGTCGGCAACATGTACGCGTTCACGGGCGCGGACATCTACGGCCGGTGGAAGCGGCTCAACGGCGAGGAGGTGTTCGAGCCGATCGGCTTCGACGCGTTCGGCATCCATTCCGAGAACTTCGCGCTCAAGGCCGGCACGCACCCGATGGAGCTGATCCCGCGCAACGTCGCGAACTTCACGCGTCAGCTCCGGCGCATCGGCTCGATGTACGACTGGACGCACACCGTCGATACGACGGACCCGGCATACTACAAGTGGACGCAGTGGATCTTCCTTCAGCTGTACAACGCCGGGCTCGCGGTCAAGAAGGAAGCGCCAGTCAACTGGTGCCCGTCGTGCAAGACCGTGCTCGCGAACGAACAGGTCATCGCGGGCGTGTGCGAGCGGTGCGGTACACCCGTCGAGCAGCGCACGCTCTCGCAATGGTTCTTCCGCATCACCGCGTACGCGGAGCGCCTGCTCGAGAACCTGGAGTGGATCGACTGGTCGGAGAGCACGAAGAAGGCGCAGGAGAACTGGATCGACCGGAGCGACGGCGCCGAGATCCGTTTCCCCGTGACCACGCCGTGGCGGCCCGACCCCGAGGCGCCTTCCCTCCCCTCCGCGCTCGGCGAACAGGAGGCCAATGGCGTTGCGGACGATGCGACTGGCACCGCTGCCGCGGCTGTCGAAGCTGCGCGTGCCGATCACGCGGCGCACCCCGAGGCCGGCGCGTTCGAGCAGACCCTCGCCGTCTCCGTCTTCACCACGCGTCCCGACACCGTGTTCGGCGCGACGTTCATGGTGCTCGCGCCCGAGCACCCGCTCGTCGACTGGATCACGAGCGACGAGCAGCGCGCCGCCGTCGACGAGTACCGCGGCCGCGTCGCCGCGATGGACCTCGTCTCGCGCAAGAAGGTCGAGAAGGAAAAGACCGGCGTCTTCACCGGCGCGCTCTGCCACAACGCGGCCACCGGCGAGAACATCCCCGTCTGGATCGCCGACTACGTGCTCATGGAGTACGGCACGGGCGCGATCATGGCCGTCCCCGGTCACGACGAGCGCGACTTCGAGTTCGCGACGCGCTTCGGGCTGCCGATCCCGCGCGTGGTCGCGCCCGCCGGCGCCGATCCCGGCGAGGCGCTCGGCGAGGCGTTCATCGGCGATGGCGTGATGCTCAACTCGGGCCAGTTCGATGGCATGCCCTCGAAGCAAGCGATCGGCGCGATCACGATGTGGCTCGCGCAGCGCGGCTTCGCCGAGCATCGCGTCAACTATCGACTGCACGACTGGTGCATCTCGCGCCAGCGGTACTGGGGCCCGCCGATCCCGATCATCTACTGCGATGAGTGCGGCACCGTGCCGGTCCCCGAGAAAGACCTGCCCGTGGTGCTGCCGTACGTCGAGGACTACAAACCCGACGAGAGCGGCACGAGCCCGCTCGCCCGCGCCGCGGAATGGTATCGCGTGCCGTGCCCGAATTGCGGCCGCACGGGACGTCGCGAAACCGACGTCAGTGACACGTTCCTCGACAGCGGCTGGTATTTCCTGCGCTACCCGTCCGCGCGCCGCGACGACGTCGCGTTCGACCCGAAGCTGACCGCGAAATGGCTGCCCGTCGACATGTACATCGGCGGCGAGGAGCACGCGGTGCTGCACCTGCTGTACAGCCGGTTTCTGACCATGGTCCTGCACGACCAGGGGTTGGTGCCCTTCGAAGAGCCGTTCGCCCGGTTCCGCAAGCACGGGCTGCTCATCAAGGAGGGCGCGAAGATGTCGAAGAGCCGCGGCAACGTGGTCATCCCCGACCAGTACATCCAGGAGTGGGGCGCCGACGCGTTCCGGACGTATCTGATGTTCCTCGGTCCCTACCAGGAGGGCGGCGATTTCCGTGACCTCGGCCTCCAGGGGCCGTACGGTTTCCTGAGCCGCTTGTGGGACACGATCGTGCCCGTTGCCGCCCTCGGCGACGCCACGCCCGCCCCCGCGCTCGAGCAGAAACTCCATGCGACGATCCGCAAGGTCACCGAGGACATCGCCGCGCTGCGCTACAACACCGCCATCGCCGCGCAGATGGAATACCTCAACGCCGTGCGCGAGGGCGGCCGACGCGCAAACCGCGCCGAGATCGAGCCGCTCGTCCCGCTCATCGCGCCGTTCGCTCCGCACCTCGCCGAAGAACTGTGGGCGCGCCTCGGCAACGAGCACGGCATCTTCGCCGCCGCGAACTGGCCGGCCTGGGACGAGCAGAAGGCCAAAGCCGACACCCTCGAGCTCGTCGTCCAGGTCAACGGCAAGGTCCGGTCACGCATCCCCGTCGCCCGCGGCACGACCGAAGACGAGGCCCGGACCGCCGCGCTCGCCGACGAGAACGTCGCCCGCTTCGTCGACGGCGCCGCCGTCCGCAAGGTCATTTTCGTCCCCGATCGGCTGATCAACCTGGTGGTTGACAGGGTCGCGCCGAACCCGTAACTTTGTAGGTCTTGACGCGGGGTGGAGCAGTCTGGTAGCTCGCCGGGCTCATAACCCGGAGGTCGCGGGTTCAAATCCCGCCCCCGCTATCGTCGGCCGGTTCGGTTCGGTGACGCGCGGCAGGTCAGTCCCCTCTGTGCGGGGACGGTTAGCTAGAAGGAGACCCATGCAGGCGGGTCCTACGTTCTCGGAAGCCAGTTCGTTCACGCGCGCGCCGCGCACCGGCGTCGGCGCGGATACGTGGCCGTGCGCCGCGGGAGGAGCTTGACACGCTGCCGTACGTCCCGATCCTCCTCCCGCCCGCGCCGCTGATCCGCCGCGCGGGCTTTCTTTCGCGCGTCGGGTCAGGTCCGACCGGCGGGCCGAGAGAACGGCAGTGGATGCCGGAGGGGAAACGAAACGGCCAGGTAGCTCAGTTGGTAGAGCACATGACTGAAAATCATGGTGTCGGCAGTTCGATTCTGCCCCTGGCCATGTGGAAACCCTCCCCATCGGAGGAGGCCGAAAAGAGTGAACGTGGAACCGGACGTCCGTAGCTCAACTGGTAGAGCACCGGTCTCCAAAACCGGTGGTTGGGGGTTCAAGTCCCTCCGGACGTGTTGTAAGTCGGGTTGGCGAGTGGCGAGTGGCGAGTTGGTGAGTTGGCGAGTTCCGGGTTTGGGGCCGGGTGGGGGTGGGGTCAACCCGAAACCCGCAACCCGAACGAAGTGAGCGCCCCCATCGTCTAGTGGCCTAGGACACTTGGTTCTCAGCCAGGAAACCGGGGTTCGATTCCCCGTGGGGGTATGACGTTGAAAACGGAGGTTGGTCTGCCGGAGCGTCACGGCGGATCGGGGAGTCGGGCTCGCGTAGCTCAGCCGGCAGAGCACTTCCTTGGTAAGGAAGAGGCCACGGGTTCGAGTCCCGTCGCGAGCTCCTGGGTA
>JBOHRM010000875.1:0-1403 GCA_050732715.1 Longimicrobiales bacterium | reverse complement strand
CGCCCGTCCCGCGTGACATGGCTGGCGTCGGCACGGTCGGACCCGAGGAGGCCTCGTGGAATCCCGGGGATCGCACGACCTCGAGCTCCGAACCCGCAACCCGCAACCCGGAACCCGGAACCCGATGGCCATAGGCGTGAAGACGGTCCGCCGGCCCGAAGCGAACACGTCTTACGTGCGTGCCACGCTCAAGGGCATGGCGCTCACGTTCAAGCACATGGTCGACCCCAACAAGGTCACGATCGAGTATCCCGACGAGAAGCCGCCGCTTTCCCGGCGCTGGCGGGGCACGCACCGCATGGCCGTGCACGCGGACGGTCGGCCGAAATGCGTCGCTTGCGGGCTCTGCCCCACGATCTGCCCTGCGAACTGCATCCGCCTCGTGCCCGGCGAGGATGATCAGGGGAACCGCTACCCGGTCGTTTACGAGATTGACGAGTTCCGCTGCATCTTCTGCGGCATGTGCCAGGAGGTGTGCCCGGTCGAGGCGATCCACGTCGGCCAGGACTACGAGAACGCCGAGTACACGCGCGAGCGTTTCGTGTACGACCTCGACCGACTCATGGCACAGGACCATCCGGTCACGGCGCTGTGGGATCCGGAGGACCCGCTCGGCCAATGATCGGCATCTCCGTGCCCGACCTGCTCTGGTGGGTCTTCGCCTCGCTCGCCGTGGGCGGCGGCCTCGGCACGATCATGAGCCGCGGTCCGGTCGCGAGTCTCCTGTTCCTCGTGCTCAGCTTCTTCAGCCTCGCCGGCATCTACGTTCTGCTCGACGCGCACTTCATCGCCGCGATCCAGGTGATCGTGTACGCCGGCGCGATCATGGTGCTGTTCCTGTTCGTGATCATGCTACTCAACCTCGGGCACGACTACCGCTCCGACCTGCGGCACGCGGCGTGGATCGTCGTGGCGTTCGCCGCGGCCGGCGTCATCGGCTACGTGCTGTCGGCCGCGTTCACGGAGCCGGGCGCCGTGGTCACGGGCGCCGGGCCGGAAGCGCTCGAGGCGACACAGCGCGAGCTGAACGCCGTCGGCGCGATCGCGCAGCCTCTGTTCCGCGATTTCCTGGTGGCGTTCGAGCTGACGGGGCTGTTGCTCCTCGTTGCGATCGTTGGCGCCGTGCTGGTCGCCAAGAGGCGAGTGTGATTGCTGGAATTACAGGTCGCGGGTCGCAGAAATGCGAAATGATGAATGCGAAATGCGGAATGGAAAACATTCATCACTCATCATTTATCATTCATCATTTGTCCTCGAAACCCGAGAGGCGAACGAGGTGAGCCGCCGATGATAACGCAATCGCTAGTGTTAGCCGCCGGCTTGTTCGCGATCGGCGTGGCGGGCGTGGTGTTCCGCCGTAACGCGATCGTCCTGTTCATGTGCATCGAGCTGATGCTCAACCC
>JBOHRM010000874.1:0-3565 GCA_050732715.1 Longimicrobiales bacterium | reverse complement strand
GCCGGCGGTGCTTCTCGCGAAAATAGACTTGATCCTGCGTCAGGTCATCGGGCGTGATGAGCTGGCGTTCGAAGAATCGCGTGCGCTCGAGGCCGGGCTGCCTGCGTCCCGTCTCGCACGGGCTGCTCAGGACATCGGTGGTCATCGTTCTCTCCATGGGTAGTCAACCGAGGGTGCGCGCAACGCCGAACCAGCTGTGGAACTGTCCGCCTTCGCTGCCGTCGCCGGAATGCGGCAGAACGGCGCCGGTGTCGACCAGCGCGTCCCATACCTCCTGCGGGAAGAACTGCTGCCCCGTGAGCTGCCAGATCTCGCCGATGCGATTCTCGGTCAACGTCGTGCCGCCGAACTCCGCGTCCAGCATCAGCGGCGGCGATGACGTGTCGACGATGTTGTCGTTGCCCGCGCGGATCAGGACCAGGAATCGGACGCCGAGCGCGTCGCCGAGCGCGTCCTGCGAGAAGTCGACTCGATAGACCTCGGTGAAGCCGGTGACACCCAGGGTCGAGCCAGGCGCGGCGCCGGCGTAACCGATGCCGAGCGGCGTGACCTGAATCTCGTTTTCGCCGAAGGACCGAAGCTGGAACACGCGCAGCCACGGGTCCGGCTGGCTCAGGTTCGGATCCGCCATCTTGTGGTTGAACGTGAGCTCGATGTGCGGCTGGCGGAGGAATCGGAAAAACCACTCGACCAGCTCTTCCGATGCCGCGTCGCGTGCGAGTTGCGCTGCATTGGGCGGCCAGATCGCGCGCACGACCGGCAGCTCGATCTCCGGCTCGAGCGCCGCGGCGCGGAAGATTACCTGCGCCGGCATCCCCGCGGCGATGCTCGCCCGCACCAACTGCGGGCCGGCGGCCGGTCCCAACCGCCAGTGCGGCAATGTGGCGAGGCCGGTCGCATCGGTCGTGGTGCTGAAGCTCACCCCGAGGTTGGTGGGGTCGTCGCCGATCGCGCCGCCGCCGCTCTGAATGTCGAAGGTCACGGTCTCATTCGCGACCGCGCCGCCGGCCTCGCTCACGCGTGCGACGAGCGGATCCGCGAGCAGCGCGGAGACGGTGCCCGACTGATTGTCACCGGACTCGATCGCCAGGCTGCGGATCTGGACCTCGCCGCAGCACAGGTCGACCCGAGCGGCGAGGCACAGGATGAGGTCGAGGAGGACGGCGTTGCTGTAGAGGTTCGGCCGGTAGCCGCACTCGTCGATGTCGATGACGCGGCCGGCCTCGTCGAGCTCGAGCGTGGCGAGGGCGACGCAGTGCTCGTCGGGTGGGGCGCAGGTGCGGGCGAGCGTCTCGCAGGCGATGACGCGCCGGCTCGCGCCCGCGGGGATCGGACCGAAAATGCGGGCGCATTGCTCGGCCGTGACCGTGCCGGGGCCGGCGTCCGGCACGCCGTCGGCGATGAGGAGCAGGTACCGTTCGCGGACGAGCCCGTTCTCGCAGGCGTTCTCGGGCGCACAATCGGAGACGAGCACGGGAGCGGGCTCCTCCTCGCACTCGTGGTAGCAGAGGTAGAGCGTGACGGTACCGCCGCGGCGGATCGGCAGGCCCGCGGGCCGGCCGCATGCATCCGTCGGCTGGGCCGGATCGATCGGCTTGGAATCGCGCGGCACGATGATCTCGCGGCCGAGCCCGTCGACCGCGGCGCCGGCGGAGACGCGCACGCGCGAGCCGTCGGCGTTCGCGGTGACGCGCAAGCCGCAAAGCACCCCGATCCCGAGCGAGAGTCGGTTCACCAGCCAACGCTTCAGGTTGCCGTAGCGCTGCTCGAGCTCGAGGTGGTGCTCGTCGAGCAATTTGCCGTAGTAGTAGCGGTTGCGGGCCGGCGACTCGAGCCGTGTCGGGCCCGGGATCGGCGTGCAATCGGTCAGGTTTGCCATGGCTCCTCCTGCGAGTCGCGGGTCTCTAGCCCTTGGTTCAGACGACGGTGCTCGTTGCGCCGACCCGCGGGCGCGGCCGGCCGCGCGCGAGCAAGGTCTCGGCGATCGTGGCCGCGCCCATCATCGCATCGCCCCGTGAACGCATGGGGATTGACGACGTCGAAGCGGCGAGTGTCGTGTCGCGGCCGAGCTCGGTGGCGCCGTCGAGCCGGGCGGCCGGCGCCTCGGCTCCGCCGACGATGGCGTCGATGCCGAGCCGAGCCTGAACGCCGACGCGCATGCGCGCCCGGATCGCGCACAGCAGGTACGTCGTGTGCGCTGGCTTCTCGCGGTCGGTGACGCTGCGAACGCGGTCGAGCGTAGCCCGCGCATCACCCGTGGCATAGACCGCGACGTGAAACCGGTGCGCGGTCTCGGCGAATAGTGGCGGTCCGAAGTCTCCGGGCTCTGCGAGGTGCGAGTGGTCCGCGACGGCGGTCCGGTCGAGCACCGCTCCTTCCGCGGCCTCGGGCGCGAGCCGTGTCTCGAAGCCGAGCCGCGAGAGGTGGCCGAGCGACCAGGCGGGTGGCTCGGGCTGCGCCTCTTCGATCACGGCCGTGGCGCCGGCGTAGAGCCGGATCGCGCGTCGCAGGCTGGCGCGTGTTCCGCGCCGGGCGTGCGCGGCGAACGCGTCGGCGACGACGCCGCGGCGGAGCGCGTCCGGCCATTTCTCATCGAGCGGCACGTCGACCCAGCCGGCGAGCCAGTCGAGCCACGGCGCGTCGCGGCGGTCGCGCGCGGCAGCGGCGTCGAACAGCCGCGGCAGCGCATCGATCAGCGCTTCCTCATCATCGAGCGCGGTTTCGAACAGCGCGAGCGCGCGCCGGAGGAACGGCTGCTCGCCCGCGGCTCGCGCGTAGATGCGCGGCAGGTAACGCAACCAGCCGTCCTCATCGTGGTGCAATCGGATCTGTCGCAGCGCCGGCGTCGCCGAGCCGTCACCCTGGAGCACGCCGGCCACCCACAGGTACTCGCCCGGCTGATTCAGCGCGAGCAGGTCGGCAGCGTCACGCGGCGCGGCGCGCCAGCTGTCCAGCGGCGCGGCGTGGCCATCTTCGGCGGTGAACCACGCGGCCGCCGTAGCGCCGGCGCAGTCGGGCGGCGCCGGCCGGTTGCCGAGACCGCCATCGAGCGTGTCGCTGGTGAGCGTGAAGATGCGGAAGTGCGTGCCCTCGGGGAGCCGTTCGATGTCGATGCGGAGCCGCTGCCAGCGTGTTGGATCGGTGGCCGCGCGGAACGGCCCGGCGATGAATGATCCGCAGGAGGCGAAGCTCGGCTCGCCCGTGGCTCGGCGGATCGCGTCGCCGCCGCCCGGGTGCACGAACAGCCGGCCCCTACAGTCGACGCCGATCCCGGCGACGGCGCCGCCCGGCGGCGTGACCGCGCCGAGGAACGCGCCAGCCGCGTCGAATGCGAGCACTCGCCCGCCGCCCGGGTCCGTGATGTAGAGCACGCCATGTGTGACCGCCACGGAGCCGGCGCCGGCGACATCGCCTACGGCACGGGCCCAGCGCTGCGTCGCGGCCGCGTCGTAACCGCCATCGAGATCGTAGATCAGCAGGCGGTACGGCTGGGTGTCGATCACGAGCAAGCGTTCGGCGTCGTCACCGGGGAACACGGCGATCGCAACGCTGGCCGGCGCGAGCG
>JBOHRM010000873.1:0-2516 GCA_050732715.1 Longimicrobiales bacterium | reverse complement strand
GCGGAGTCGCTCAGCGCGCCGTCGAGCGTCTCGAGCAGGAACACGTTCGCCTCCGCGATCGGCTCGCCGGCCGCGCCGAGCACGCGGCCACGCAGCGCGACGGGCGCCTGCTGCGCCGGCAACGCCGTCGCCCACGCCGGGATCATGAGCAGCACGAGGATCGTCTTTCGCATGAACCATGATTCGCACCAACGTCGCCTGCGTCACAAGCGCGGCTCGGCGAACCGCCCGGGTGGAAGGGCGAGCGGACAACGGGCGGGAGTGAGCGGGGGTGGACGGGTGGGCAATCCGATGTGAAGGAGGATGTCCTCGACGGGCGAGGGGTCGGTGGGGAAGGCGAGGATGCTCAGTTGGCCGCCGCAGCCGGGGCAAAGTAGCGGTCCTAGCCCTCGATGCGCACGGAAGCGTCTAGGCTGAAGCCGCCGGCGGCCTGCCAAGTGAGCATGTCCTGGGCGGCGCAGTCGTCGAGCAGGCCGCGGCGCACGAAGTGGCGGAGCACGCGCCGTTGCACGGTGCGCGCGAGCCGTTCGGCGTCTTCGGAGGCGAGGCCGGGGCCTCGTGGAGGCGGAGCGAGCCGTCGCCGGCGAGATGTGCGGACTATCGTCCATCGTTGGCATCCCACCACACCCTCGTGTCGAGGTTGTCGGGAGTGACGCCCTGGCTCGCGGTATTCGGATTCACCGTGCGCTCGGCATCCGGATAGCCGAAGCGGCGCATGAAGGCTTCAGTCTGGAGACTGCCACGCAGCGGATTCGGCGCGAGCTGCGGATATCCGCTCCCGCGGAAATTGGCCCACGCCTCGTCCGGGATGAGGAAGGACGCGATCCAGTACTGTGTGTTGGATCGTCTCGAAGCGAAACAGCTACCCCGATGGGACGGAGTTCGTGGGGGTCGGGATCCAACCCGAGATCCTCGTGGAGACGACGATCGAGGACGTACGCGCGGGACGCGATCCCGTCCTCGAACCCGAGCGGGCCGTACTCCGATCTTCCGCCTCGCCATCGGACGGATAGAAGGGACATGGAAGCGACGAGGTCGATCTCGGCAGTCCCTTGTCGTCAACCCGTGTAGGTGCGGATGGTGATCTCACCCTCATCCTTTTTCTCGTTCGAGCTCATCCGCGAGCCGCGCCAGCTCGGCTGGGCGCTTCCGTGCGAGCTTCGCGACGGCGGTGTGCCAGCCCGTTGGTGGGTTGCGGTAGCTTGAAGCTGAACGATCGAGCCGAGCCTGACGGATCAATTGCGTTGATACGCCCGCTTCGACCGCGATGTCCTCGTGGGTCACCGCACGGGTCAGCCGATCGACCGCGGCCTCGAACTCCACGTTCACCGTACATGTCGAGGTTGACACGTGCCGCTGCGGGCCTGTCACCATCGGCCGCGAGGGAACGCGGTTGCCGCGACTTGGTTGGGCTTCGCAGAAGCCCTATCGCAAGAACTTGGCTATTCTGTTTCGAACCCGTGGCTTGTGAACTTCAGCGTCCGGCTATTCTCCGTGACCGTACGCACGACGTGATCAGGAGCGCCGTGCGGAACGTCTGCGGCGATATCGAGCGTCACGCGCACCTGGGCGCCTACGAGTCCCGATAGATGCGCGATCACCTCCTCGGCGATCCGCCCCGCGTGCCGGCCGACGCGGGCCGGGTCGAGGTCCACCGTGCCATGGAACCGGCGCGCCAATGGTGCGGCGGTCCCGCCATCGTCCAGGGCTGACGGAGCGCTTTCCCCGCTGGGCTCCTCGTCAGTCCCTGGCAGCTACGGTAGCACTCCTGCGCGTACTGGTGTACGCGGCGGAACAAGCTGAATGACCATAGCGGCGCGAAGAACGCGCGCCAGAACGGGCTGAGGGATTCGCCGCTCCGGTCGCGGACTCGCTGCCAGTTCTTGTAAAACC
The DNA here is from genome assembly GCA_050732715.1 of Longimicrobiales bacterium. Taxonomy (GTDB): domain Bacteria; phylum Gemmatimonadota; class Gemmatimonadetes; order Longimicrobiales; family RSA9; genus JBOHRM01. Next base: position 623 of record JBOHRM010000873.1, on the reverse strand, counting down.
AGTACAGGTCGTACAGCCCGACCGTGCAAGCCGACATCGCCACGAACTTGCCGGTCGAAACGGGGAAGAACGGGTACGCGTCCGCGAGTGGTGCGTGCTCAGTCGTCGGGTCCGCCGCCGGTTCGTACGTCATGGGCCGACCGCGGTGGATGCAGGTCGGCGCGGCGTCAGATATCTCGGCAGCACAATCCGGACATTGAGTCAATGGCATGGGTGCCCCCGCGTCAGGGTGGGACGCAGGCGGGTTCTCGGCAGTGGATGGGTCAGGATTCGCGTCATCACGATCTCCGTTCGTTTCGGTTGTCTATGGTTGCAACGAGGCCGGCCCTCCGCGCCAGGTCTGGCCGGCTTCCTCGTTCCTCGCGGAACACTCGGCGCACGTTGGGCGTGCTCCTCGAGCGGATGCGCGGCAACCCGGTAGGCGCGTCCGGCGCCGCCGGCCGGCAGGAGGGGGCGGCCGTGAGGCCGTACCCCTTACCCGACTCGTCGTCATTGGTGGCCTCTTCTCGGCCGCTGACGACGGCGCGCTTCGCTTCCACGAGGCCACGGGCCTCGGTTCCGAAGACGCCGAGCGGCTCGCGCGCACCGTGCAACGCCGCGTGCTCCGCCACTTCGTGCGCCGC
>JBOHRM010000872.1:0-2171 GCA_050732715.1 Longimicrobiales bacterium | reverse complement strand
GCCTCCGCCTCCGTTCGCACCCGCCCGGCCACAACGACGACCTCGACACCGGCCTCGGCGAACAGCGAGCGGACCGATTCGACTGCCTCATCCAGGCGGGCGCGGGCGCTGCAACACGCGCCACAGCCGGTTGCAGTCGAGGGCATGTCCACCTCCAGGAACTCGATCGTAAGCGTAGCGGGGGTTTCGCTCGACAGCGGGTGAGATGGGCTCGCGGCGCCAGCGTGCTCAGTTTCGAAATCCTTGCCGCAGCACGTGCTGGTGGCACCTGGTTCCCGCGTGCCAGCGGCATCCTGTGACCTGCATGTGGGGAATCACCGGTCGCGGACGCATGCCCTTATGATGCGGTCCGCTACGTGATCGTCGACGGGCCGAATCGCCGAGCCCGCGGAGGTCGGGCACCACGAGCCGATAGGCCCGGCCGCCGGGCATGCGAAGCCGGTCCAGATAGCGTATCTTGATCCCGTCAACGGCAAGAACAGAGGCCGGGCTCCGGCCCGTCATTCGATCACTTTGCTGCCGTGCAGCCGGGCCTCGCCGCTGCCGGTACCGGTGCAGGTGCAGAAGTTTGGGTTCGAGGCCGGCGGGCTTCGCGTCCCCTCCAACCACGTCTGAGGAATGACCAATGAGATCCTCGCGCTCACTCCCCTTTCTGTTTCTCCTGGCGCTCGTCCCGGCCGCGGCACGGGCACAGCAAGTCACACGAACGGAGCCGGTCGTGGCGCTGCGCGACAATTCGCCTGGCGTGCACGCATTCACGGGTGCACGGATCGTGGTGGCGCCCGGGCAGGTGCTGGACAGCGCGACGCTGGTGGTGCGGGACGGGTTGATCGAAGCGGTGGGGACTGATGTCGAGGCGCCGGCGGACGCGCGCGTCTGGCCGATGGCGGGGAAGACGCTGTACCCGGGCTTCATCGACGCGCATGCGGATCTCGCGCTGGGGTTGGCGCCGCCGGAAGAGGAGCGCGACCCGGGACCGGTACATTGGAACCCCCAGGTGCGGGCCTACTTCAGCGCGGCGGGCGACTTCCGCGATGAGGAGCAGCGTCGCAGCGCACTGCGTTCACAGGGCTTCACGACGGCGCACGCGGTGCCGCAGCTTGGCATCTTCCGCGGCCGGACCGCCGTGGTGAGCCTGTTGGACGACGTCCCGAGCGAGCGCGTCCTGCTGCAGGATGTGGCGCAGTCGGTGGCGCTCGAGGGCAGCGACGAGCTCGGCGAAGGCTACCCGAATTCGCCGATGGGTGTGATCGCGCTCATCCGGCAGACCCTGCTCGACGCCGACTGGTACATCCGAATGTGGGAAGCCTACCGGAGCTCGTCCGAAGGGCTGGAGCGGCCCGAAACGAATGCGGCGCTCGAGGCGCTGGACGAGGTGATCCGACGGGAAAAGCCGCTGCTCGTCGAGGCCACGTCCGAGGAGGAGGTCCTGCGGGCGAGAGCGATCGCCGAGGAATTTCCGGTCGAGCTGTGGCTGCGCGGCAGCGGCGAGGAGTACCGGATCGTGGACGTGCTCTCCGACACCACGGTGCCGCTCATCCTGCCGCTGAACTTCCCCGACGCGCCGGACGTCGAGAGTCCCGAGGCGGCGCTGGACGTGGGGCTCGACGAGCTCCGCCACTGGCACCTCGCGCCGGAGAACCCGGCTCGGCTGGCGGATGCGGGAATTCAATTCGCCTTGACGGCCGACGGGCTGGAAGACGCGGACGCGTTCCTGGCGAATCTGCGCACCGCCGTGGCGAGGGGGCTCGCGCGCGACGTCGCGCTGGCCGCGCTGACCGTCAACCCCGCACGCATGCTGGGGATCGAGGCGAGACAGGGGTCGCTCGAGCCCGGCAAGGTTGCGAACGTCGTCGTCGTCGACGGCGACCTGTTCGACAATGGCGCGACGATCCGCGACGTGTGGGTGCAGGGCGAGCGCTACGTGATCCACCCGGATCCTGCAGTGGATCCACGTGGTGAATGGGTAGTCACCTCGTCCGACGATCCTCGACTGAACGGGCGGCTGACGGTGGAAGGGTCGCTCGACCGCCTGCAAGGCAGTGTCACACTGAACGGGCAGGAGCTCGAGCTTTCGGAGGCGCAGGCGGGAACCGAGGCGGGTCGCTTGCGCGTCGCGTTCCCCGCGAGTGCGCTCGGCATGGACGGTGTCGTACGGCTGTCTGCTTCCG
>JBOHRM010000871.1:0-6441 GCA_050732715.1 Longimicrobiales bacterium | reverse complement strand
GTTCGGAGGACTGCTCGTCAGGTTGTCAGTTCTACCTTCCGCTCGACGGCGAACTCGGCGCCGATTGGGGCGTGTGCACCAATCCGGCTTCACATCGGGCGGGGAAGCTCACCTTCGAACACCAGGGCTGTCCGCAGTTCGAGGCGGCCGACGAGCGGACGTAGGGAGCGATTGTCCCACGACCACTCGGCGTCATCGAACTCGGTCGGAGTGAGATCATCCAGAAGCCCGCCGTCACCTCGCTCTCGAAGCCGCCGAGCAGCGTCCGCCCAGCCTGCCCTCGGTTGGCGGACCGCCTCGATCACTATGCGCGACTCGGTGACGTGCAGCTCCACCACATCCTCAAACCCTGCCTGCTCGATCAAAGGCCTGGGAATACGAACGCCTCGCGAATTGCCAATGCGTACAAGCTTGGTCTTCATGGCTGTCTCCAGTGCTCTCGGCAACTGACGTAGGTACGATATAATTACGCCAGTTGGGTTGCACAACGCGCGGCGAATCGGCGCGTCGGAAATTGGCCAGACCGCACCGGCGCCGATCACGCGCTCGCCGCCGGTGTTCGCGAGCCGCGAATGCGTCCCACGGTCCGCCGCGCGCACCTTCTCGTTGTCACCGCAGCGATCCGTAAGGGCCGCCGGCCCGCTCCAGCAGCGCCTCGGCCAGCTGATCGAATCGGATCGAGCCCAGCCCGCTCGCCAGGTCGTACCCGGGGCCCGCATAGCAACAGCCGAGACTATAGACGTCGTTGTTGCCGTCGATCACGTCGCGGAACACGCGCTCGTAGTCCGTTAGCGCCAATGCGTAAAGGACCGGACTCAGGAAGCCCGTCGGCTCGACGCCGTGGCTGACGAGGTAGCTGTCGACCACCAGCATTCCAGCAGTGGTCAGCGGCGCGGCTCCGCTGGTGCCGATCCCGCCATTGGGGTACTTCGGGGAACCGGCCAACGCGCTCACGTCGGGCCGGTGGTGCTTCCCGGCGAGGCCGATGACCTGCTGCCAGGCGGCATCGACGACGGAGAATATCTCGCTCAGACCGCCGCCGCCGGCGGAGCGCCCCGGGGCGAGCTCCTGATTCCAGACGACCTCGTTCGTGAGCGTCCCGCCCTCGACGGAACCCGCCTCCGGGATCCTTCCGTTGATCGCCAGCTCGGTGCCGCCGACGTCGATCACCCAGGGCGAGCTGCCCGGAAAGCCCACGCCGAGCTCGACGCCGGGAGGTGGAACCGGCGGCACCGGGTGCGGCACGCATTGCACCTCTCCCGGCTCGGGATCGAATGCGCCGGCCGAGCCGGCATCGCCGCCGGCCACGAACACCTTCACGCCCAGCTCGGCGGCACGCCTGAGCTGGGCGTTGGTCGCCTCGATGTAGTCCGGGGCCCAGGACGCCTCGCAGCGGCTGAACGACATCGAGATCGCGTCGACGAGGTCGCCGCCGGTATGCGCGGGGTCGAGCGCCGCGGCCAGCAACGGCGCGAATTGGCTCTGACTGTCGACGACGCTCTCGAACATGTAGACGCCTTCGAGCCCCGGGGCGATCGAGAGCAAAACCTGGGCGTCGAAGTTCGGCTCGGCGCTGACCTTCGGAGTGCCGCCACCCACGACGATTTCTTGCGGAACGGCGAAGGGTCCCCAGCAGTCGGAGAACTCGAGAAACTTCTCCAAGTCGAGGCGTTCACCGGGTTCGATCAGCGCAACGCGCATGCCCTGGCCGTGGAATCCGGCCTCCCAGAGCTTGTCGATGCCGTAGGCGGCGGCGATCTGGCTCGGCTCGAGGCCCCCCGTGGGCTGCGGGCCGGTGTAGCTGGGATTCGTGCACCCGGCGGCCGCCGGGATCTCGATGCCACTCGACGTTCTCGCCAGGCCCACCGTGTCGTCGTCACAGCCTGCCAGGATCGCGACCACGAACGAAAGCCCGCGCACGCCGAACGGCGCGCCACGACCGCAGCCCAGGCATCGCCTCCCGCACCTCAACCTCCTCATCCTCCTGCTCCTCCCGGGCGGGCCGGCGGACTGACGGAAGAACGGAGCCTCGCTCGGCACTGCAACGACGCGTCGACGGTCTGGACAATCACGAAGCCCGCCCCGAAACTCGAGCCTCACGTAGGCGATCCCGATCGCCCACCATACGCCGGCAGCGAAGGAGCCGACCGCGGGGCAAGACACGTGCCGACAAGCGCGGCGGCGGCATGGAAGGCTGAGGGGATAGACAAGCACCATGTCGAAATCGGTTACGGCCATGCAGAAGACTGTCGAGCAAGCAGAGGCGATCGCCCGAGCGGCATTTGACGCCGTTGAAGAGATGCGCTGGATGGACGTCGTCGCGCTCATCCACCCCGTGGCGCTGGAGCGATTCAGGCAGACCCGCTTGTACAACGAAAAGCAAATGGAAGAGTCTAAGGCGAGCCGACCACGGCGTGAGGGAATGCCGGAGGAGGTGGTGAAGTGGTTCGAGCAGCAGGATGCAGCCGTCGACTATTCCCCGGAGGAGCATCGATCACGCATGTATGGCGTCCGAACGATCGAGGAGCTCGAAGCCTTGTCGACTGACGAGCTCGTGTCGCGGTTCCTGGCGGCAGGCGACCCCCGAACCCACTTGCGGCGTCAGATCATCGAGCAGGCTGGCGCCGACGACTCGGAACTCGATGGCCGCCAATTGGGAGGCGAGCGGTTCGAGATCGTCGGGTCAGTCGTTGAGAATCCCGACACGATCCATGTCCTCTACCGGACCACGATGAGCACATCGGCACCCGAGCAGGGGAACCTCGACGTCGCCTCGGTCATGCATATGCCTGATGGCTGGCGTCTTTGGCCGCGCCGAGAGGAACGCAGGCTTTTTGGTGGCTTTACCACTGGGTGCAGCTCGTATCGCTCGAAGACGTGCGACGCCAGCGTCAAGAGGCGGTTGCGGCTACGGCCATCTGGTCCACCGAGCGCGGCGAGCGGCGGCGTGCTCGCCTGACAGGATATCTCGAAGATTCCGATACGGTGCGGGCGCTGACCATCGAGGCCGAGCGGGAGGATGGCTGGCAGGCGTTGGTGGAGGTGCCGCCCAATGCCTTTGAGCGCCTCCACTCGATGATCATACACTTCGCGTCCGTATCGGACGTGGAATGAGCTGGGAGCGCATCAGCTTCATCGTCTGTCAGGACCATGGCGGGAGGGTTCAAACCTCCGTGGGACCGATGGCTGCCCTCGCCGGCACCTATCCATGCCCGTCCCCGGACCTCGTCGCGCGTTGACTTTGCTCGGTTGGACTTCGGCACGCTCGCCCGTCAAGGTCCCTCGAGCATGATTTTGCGTCACTGAGGGAGTGACGGAGGTGATCGGGTGCCCCGCGTGATCAGAAACCTTGTTTTTTTAGCCGTGCCTCGATTGCCGCTACGTACTCGCGGAACTGGGCTCGGGCTTTGGCCACGGCAGCAAGCACGATCTCGTTGTCGATTCGGTCGTATTCGTGCACGAGGCGGTTTCGCAGACCCGTCGCGGGAGCGAGCCGCTCAGCCAGATCCGACGGGATCAGGCCCTGCTTGCCCATCTCGATGAAGCTTGCGTGGTAGTCCGGGGGAACAGGCAACCCGTTCGCGCGCAGGAGGTGGAGGTTAACATCGACGGCGGCCTCGATCGTCTCCTGCAAGAGGCGCTCGGTTCCCTTCAGACGGAATCGGTCGGCGATGTAGCGCTCGAGTGGGATGCCGTCGATCTCGGCGAGTGCGTCGAGGTTCTGAACGATCAGCCCGATCTTCCTGCGAACCAGCCCTGCGTCGATCTCGGTCACGCGTCTCGATGCCCCAGCGCCACGAACTCGCGGATGGCCTCTCGCTCGGCGTCGCGGAACTTGCGGGTGTCGGCGAAGCGTCTGGCCGCCAGCGAGCAAAACTGTGTGAACTCGGCGGGTCGCGCCTGATAGAGCGGGACGCCCTCTCGAGCAACGAGCATCAGCATCAGAGCGTCGGCGCGGCTCAGGTCGACGATATCGACATTCTGCGTGCGCAGAAGCTGAACGAATCGGTTGGTGACCGCTACCGGATCCAGCTTTTCTCGAGAGAGGATCGCCAGATCGATGTCCTCCGGCGGTCTTTCGTCCTCGCGTGCCATCGATCCAAAGAGGGCGATGAAACGGGCGCGGAGCCCGCGCCCTACCTCCTCCGCCGCATTCCGAATCTCTTCCCGGGAAATGTCCATTTCGTTCGAACGCCTTAGCCGAGCTCGGCTCCAATCTAGCCCGAACTTTTCGAAGGGCTAGTGGTCCGTGCCGAAGTGAGTCGCTCGAATGCCCAGGAATCTCGGCCACGGATCACTAGTCTCGGAGCTAATCCCGACACGAGCACGCTTCTCGGTTTCTTTGCGCAGCCGCTCGGCGTTGCGGCGCAGGAAGTCGGCGATGACCTCCACCGTTGGCTGGATGGCTTCGTTCGGTGAGCGCCGCTCGGATGCATCGGCCACGCGCACCGGGCGCGCGATCTAATCCTTTGCGGCTGGCCGCTCGGGACGGTGCTGGTCGAGGAACGTCTCGGCGTTCGCGGGCAGCAGCAGATCGTCTGAGATCGCGGCGATCTGTTCCGCCTCTTGCCAGGCGATCTCGAGCGCCTGCAGCTCACCCTCGAGCGTGCGTCGTTCCTGCTCCTCGTGCAGCGCCATCTCGACGGCGAGTCGTAACGGGGTGGGAAGCTTCGCGACGCGTAGTACCGGTTGGCCGTCGGGTCCGCGCGCGCGAACGTGCGTCGTCGCCGCACGCCGGCGGTCGGCTGCGCTGAAGCCGACACGCGGGTCGACTACGCTCGATCGCAGGAACGATTCCGGTCCGCCGCTCTCTTCGAGCCGCTTGACCGCTTCCTGCACGGCCGCGGCATTGCCGCCCATGCGATTCATCCGCGGCACCATCCGCCCCGCGAACCGCTCCGCCTCCTCGCCTCGAAACACCTTCGCCTTGTTCCCTTTGCCGATGAAGACTCGCCAGGTATCGTCCAGCGCCGAGGGCGGAACGAACCCCGCGGTCTGGAGGTCAGGATTCTTCAGCTTTAGCACCCTACCGTCGCCGGTCTTGAGCTTGACCAGCGTGCGCGCGTTGATGAAGAGATTGACGAAGCTGCCCGACTGCGCGAGCAGCCCTCCAGAAACGATGCCGGCCACGGTGCCGCCGATCACGATCGTGCCGCCGACGGCGGCCGCGGCGACGCCGTAGAGGATCGCTCGTTTGCGACGCCGGCCGAACTGATCGCCGTAGCGCCACGCCGCGAACTCCGGGCGGAGCGGCTGGCCGATCCGAACCAGCTCGAGGCCCTCGTGCAGCCGCGCCAGGCCGATGTTCTCGGTCGACGCGCGCATGCGCGTCTCGCGGAACAGCCGTTCGCACGCCTCGACCACCTCCCACCGCTCCTCGAGCGGCGAGAGGTTCCAGCGCTCGCACTTCCTGCACACCACCCACAACCGACCCTTCGCGGTATCGAAGGCCACGCGCCTTCCCACGGGGAACGGCTCGAGGACCTCGTTCGCGCCGAGCGATTGGTTGCAGAACAAACAGGTCGAGTACATGGCTCAAATAGCGAGGCCAGAGATGTCGCGCCTACACGTACGCAAACGCGTGCACGTACGCAACCGTTTCGTCAGATTCCTCACATAGGTTCGAGGAACGCGGAAACGAGGAGCGGAGGAACAGATGAGCGTCGCGGAGCACTTGAACATCGACGTCGCCGAATACGACGCTCGCATTCGCACGTTCATCCCTGATTACGATGAGCTGATCGCGACGGCCGCGGCGGCCCTGTGCCTGCTCGAGACCTCGGCTCCGGAGATCGTCGATCTCGGAACCGGCACCGGCGCGCTCGCGGCGAAATGCCTGGAGGCTCACGAGGCGGCTTGCTTGATCGGCATCGACAGCGATGCGACGATGATCGAGATGGCGGCCGCTCGGCTGGCCGCGCATTCGCGAGTCGGCTTCGTTCGGGCCAACTTTCTCGAGACCGCGCTGGCGCCGTGCGACGCCATCGTCACATCGTTGGCGCTGCACCACATCCCGACCGCCGAAGCGAAGCGGGCGTTCTACGCCGCATGCCGCGAGGCGCTGCGGCCGGGTGGCGTCCTGGTGTCGGCGGACTGCTTCACGACGCGAGAGCCACGCCTCGCGGCGAGCCAGCACGACGCATGGCTCAGCCACCTACGGCAGACCTACCCGCTCGAGGAATCCGAGCGCTTTCTCGCGACGTGGGCGGGCAAAGACGTCTATTCCGCACTTCAGGATGAACTGGAATGGCTTCGCGGTGCCGGCCTGATGCCCGAAGTGGTCTGGCGAAAGGGTCGCTTCGCGGTGGTTGCAGCGGTTCGAGCCGAGCGCTGAGCGGCGACGAGGGTTGCGGCACGGCAGTTCTGTTCGGACCGCCGCGCGCCCGCCGGTCCGGGCACGGCGGCTCCGGGACGTCGCGCGCACGACGAAGTCCAATTCGA
>JBOHRM010000870.1:0-3041 GCA_050732715.1 Longimicrobiales bacterium | reverse complement strand
AGCCCTCTCCCCCGGTCGGGGGAGAGGGGGGATCTTTCCTTCAGCGCGCGCGGCCGGTGATCGTATGCTGCTCGCCGTCCCGCATGATCTCGAGCGCAATCGGCTCATCATCGCGGTAGGACGCGATGATCGAGCGTGCGTGACGCGCATCGCGCACGTCGCGGCCGCCGATGCGGAGGATCACATCGCCGGGATCGAGGCCTAGGCTCGAGGCGCCTTCACGCACGTCGATCACGAGCACGCCGCGGTCGGCGCCGAAGTAGTCGTCGAGCGCTGCGTTCACGTCGGCGAGCTCGAGGCCGGCGGCGCCAGCGAATCTCCATGCGCCGCTGATCCATTCGCCCCGCCCCACATCCGGGACGTCGATGTCGAACGAAGGGATGTCGATCCTGCGGGCGCGGAACAGCGGGGCCCTCTCGGCCGTGATGACGTTCACAGCGAGGCTTTGGCCATCACGGCGATAGTCGATGCGCACGGTGTCGCCGGGCTGGAGGCCGCGCATCCGGCGCACGAGCTGGTCGTTCGGTCGCGCGTCGTCCGCATCGCGCTGCGCGATCGACCGTTCGTCGATCGCGGTGATGACATCGCCGGCTCGCAGGCCCGCGGCAGCGGCCGGACCGTCATCGCGGACCTCGCGAATGCGGGCGCCGGTCGAGTCGACGGGTTCGTCGAAGTCGAGGGAGATTCCGAGCTGGGCGTCGCCGCCGAAGTGCGGGAACGCGAACGAGAACGTGTGGTCCTGCAACGGCTGAATGAGCGAGCAATCGCAGCGTTCGGTCGCCGCGGGCTCGGGGTCCTGCGCGTGTGCCGTGGCGGCGGGCATGACCGGCAGTACGACGGCGAGCGCGATTCGGATCGGTGAGGCTGTACGCATGAGTTCCTCCAGATTCATCAATGAGGCTACTCTTGTGATGCGCCTAACGCGTACAGTGTTGCTCGGTCCGTCCGCCCCCCTCACGCTGACCCTCTCCCCCCGCGGGTGAAGAGGGGAGGCAGTAGTGCCGACGGCGCGCGGGTGCGCTCAGTCCCTCAGCAGCTCGTTGATCGAGGTCTTCGCCCGTGTTCTCTCATCGACGCGCTTCACGATGACCACGCAGTATAGCGACGGCCCGGGCCGCCCGTCCGGCAGCGGCTTGCCCGGCAGGGACCCGGGCACGACCACCGAGTACGCCGGGACCTCGCCGGTAACGATGTCGCCGGTCTCGCGGTCAATGATCTTCGTCGATGCGCCGAGGAACACGCCCATCGCGAGCACGGAGCCGCGACGCACGATGACGCCCTCCGCGACCTCCGCGCGGGCGCCGATGAAACAATCGTCCTCGACGATGACCGGCGCCGCTTGCACGGGCTCGAGCACGCCGCCGATGCCGGCGCCGCCCGAGATGTGGCAGTTGCTACCGATCTGCGCGCACGAGCCGATCGTCGCCCAAGTGTCGACCATCGTGGCTTCGCCGACATAGGCGCCGATGTTCACGAAGCTCGGCATCAACACGACGTTCGGCGCGATGTACGCGCCTCGGCGGACCACGCAATGCGGCACCGCGCGGAAGCCGCCGTTTCTGAAGGCGGCGGCGTCCCAGCTGACGAGCTTCGACGGCACCTTGTCCCACCAGACCGCGCCGCCGGGCCCGCCGCCGATCACGGTCATGTCGTTGAGGCGGAACGAGAGCAGCACCGCCTTTTTGAGCCACTGGTTGACGCGCCAGCCGCCGTTGCCGTCCGGCTCGGCGACGCGAGCCTCACCGGTATCGAGCCGGTCGAGCGCGTGCTGCACCGCGTCGCGCACGGCGCCGCGCGTGGTCGTGCCGATCTCGCCGCGCCGGTCCCAAGCCTCGTCAATCGTGCGGGCGAGCTCGTCCTCGGAGACGCCCACTGCCGCGGTCGAATCCATCAGCGGATGCCCACCACGCCTTCGACGTCGTCGATCAGCTTCTTCGAGTCGTAGCCGACGCCGTCCTTGAAGACGATCGCGACGTTGCGAATCTCGCTCGGATTCGCGACCGGGTTGCCGTTGATGACGACGAGGTCGGCGAGCTTGCCGGCGGTGATCGAGCCGAGGTCGGCGTCCTGGCCGAGGACCTCAGCGCCGTTGAGGCTCATGACGCGGATCGCCTCGGCGGGCGAGAAGCCGGCCTCGATCAGCAGCTCGTAGTTGCGCTGATCGCCGAAGCCGGGTAGTGCGCCGCCGTTGCCGGTCGGGTCCACACCCGACGCGAGCAGGCCGCCGGCCTGCGCGAACATGTACTCGAACTGCTGCGCGCGACGGAACAGCTCGGGCTGCGTCGATTCGGCGGCCCGCTCGGCGATGTCACGGCGCAACGCGAGGTACTCTTCCCGCGCCTCGGGCGCCAGCGCATCGAGCGTGCGCTGCTCGAGCGGCGGCCGATTCGGGAACGACAGCTCGTAAACGGCGAGCGTGGACGTCAGCGCGACACGGCTCTCGACCATGTCCGCGATCGTCTGGCGGACCTCCGGTCCATCGAGGTCGACCTCGAGCAGGCTCGAGCGCATGGTTGCCGGACACTGACTCGGTTCCTTACCCGGCGCGTAGTCGCTGTTCGTGAAGAAGCCATGCTCGAGGTTGTCGATGCCGAGCGCGACCGCCTCGCGGAACGAGACCGAGCAGAGGTGGCCGGTAAAGCGGAGCCCGCGTTGGTGCGCCTCGTCGATCGCGGCCTCGAGCGCCTCTCGGCTGATCGTGGTGTACGCCTTGTACCAGGTCACGCCTTCTTCCGCCCAATAGGCGACGATGCGACGAGCGTCCTCGGCCGTGCTGACCTGCGCCATCGTCGCGCCGCCGCCGATCCCCGTGATGTACGGACCCGTGAGATGCATGCGCGGACCCGGAACCCGGCCATCCTCGACGTCGCGCTTCATGTTGATCTCGTGGTACGGTGACGTGCCGCCGGTCGTGCGGATCGTGGTGACGCCGCTGCCGAGGTAGAGTCGCGGCGCACTGAATTGGAGCTGCACGCTGCGGCCGCGCGTTGTGTAGAACGTGTGGTTGTGCAGCCCGATCAAGCCGGGGATCACGGTATGGC
>JBOHRM010000869.1:0-5322 GCA_050732715.1 Longimicrobiales bacterium | reverse complement strand
CACGACGAGGTCGGTGTCGGCGATGACGTCACGGGGATCGACCGTGGCGTCATCGGCGACGCCGTCATCGAGCGCTCGCGTCACGACCGCCGGGTTCATGGTCGAGGCGACTATGTAAGGCGAGTCGGGCAAACGCTTGAGCGCCCGCGCGAACGAGCCGCCCATCATGCCGAGGCCGACGATCGCCACGCGCGAGGGCGGCCGGCGAACGTCAGCCACCGCCCGACGCTGGGCCGCCGTCCCGCCGTTCCCGCGTTCGGAGGCGGCGCTCGGCTCACTCATTCTCCGCCTCGTCCGGGAACGGCACGTCGATCTCGAGCCCGTCATATGCGATGCTCGTGCGCGGGAACGCGCGCCTCGCCTCGCGCTCGAGCGGGCGTGGGTTGTCGGCGTAACGCGCCGAGATGTGCGTCAGCACGAGACGCCGGACGCCGGCCTTGCGCGCGACGTCCGCGGCCTCGCGCGCGGTCGAGTGGCCGGTCAACCGCGCACGGTCCGCCTCGTCCCTGCCGAACGTCGCCTCATGGATCAGCAGGTCGGCGCCATGCGCGGCGCGGACCGTGCCGTGGGACGGACGCGTGTCACCCGAGTAGACCACGCGTCGACCCGGACGCGCGGAGCCGACGACGTCAGCCGGACGGATGATGCGGCCGCCGACGTCGACCGGCTCGCCGCGGTGCAGCCGGCCGAACAACGGTCCCTCGGGCACGCCGAGCTCGCGGGCTCGCTCGGGGTTGAAGCGGCCGAGCCGCTCGTGCTCGACGATCGCATAGCCGAGTGCCTCACGAGCGTGCCGTGATGCATACGGCACGATGTCGTAATCGTCCCGAGACACCGGCTGGCCGGGCTCGAGCTCGCCGATCGTGACCGGGAACCGGAGCCGCTCGACGCCGAGGTTCACGGCCTGACCGAGAACCTCGCGCGCGCCCACCGGCGCCCATAGCCGCATCTCGGCCTCTCTCTCCTGGAGCGCGAGCGTGCGCAGCAATCCGGTCACGCCGAGAAAATGGTCTGCGTGGAGGTGCGTGAAAAAGATGTCGTCGAGCGCGAAGCCGGTGCCGTAACGCATCATCTGACGCTGCGTGCCCTCGCCGCAGTCGAACAACATCACCACGCCTTCGCGTTGCACCGCGATCGCGCTGACGTTGCGGCCGACCGTCGGCCGCGCCGCCGCGGTGCCGAGGAACTTCACACGCAGCACACTCACGACCGCAGCCGCGCCCGCGGCACGAGCCAGAGCAGCGAGTAGATCGCGTAAAGCGCCGCCGGCCACGGCGTGAGCGGCGGCGCGACCAGGAGTCCGGCCCAGAACGACAACATCGCCACGGCGACGAGACGGTCGCGCCGTGCGATCGATCGCTGGCGTGCGGCATCCGCCATTCCCGTCAGGTCTCCGCGCTGTGCGCGCAGGTCATGGACCTCGCCGGCGACGAGTGTATCGACGCCACGGTGCGCGAGACGCAGCACGGCGCGCAGCACGCGCCCGAGCACGGCCAGAACGCCGAAAAACGCGATAACGTAGATCACGAAACGCATGCGAGAAGCTAGTGAATCACTTCGTTCGAGTCACGAGTCACGAGTCACGAGTCAGGAGCGCGAGGGGGGACTCACGACTCGGGACTCGCGACTCGGGACTCGGGACTCGAGAGAACACTCTTTCCTTTCCGCGGGCCATGTGCATCTTTGGCGCATCACAACCGACCAGGAGCGCGCAGATGCCGAAGACACCTCGGGAATTTTTTTCGTTTGCAGAGAAGCACGGCGCCGAGATGGTGGACCTCAAGTTCGCCGACCTGCTGGGCACTTGGCAGCACTGCTCGTTCCCGATCGAGACGTGGAATGAAGGCACGTTCGAGGACGGTGTCGGATTCGATGGCTCGTCGATTCGCGGCTGGCAGGGGATCCATGTCTCGGACATGCTCGCAGTGCCGGAGCCGACGACGGCCGTCGTGGATCCCTTCTTCGCCGAGCCGACGGTGAGCGTGATCGCCGACATCGTCGACCCGGTGACGAAAGATGACTACACGCGTGACCCGCGGCACGTGGCGCGCAAAGCGACCGAGTATCTCTCGGCCACGGGGATCGCGGACACGTGCTACCTCGGGCCGGAGCCCGAGTTCTTCATCTTCGACGAGGTCCGCTACGAGCAGAATCAGCACCGTGGGTTCTATGAGATCGACTCCGTCGAAGGCGCGTGGAACACGGCGCGGTTCGAGGAGCCGAACCTGGGATACAAGCCGAGCTACAAGGGCGGCTATTTTCCCGTCAGCCCGACCGACACGTATCACGACCTGCGCGGCCAGATGGTGAACACGCTGCGTCGACTCGGCATCCGCGTCGAGGCGCACCACCATGAAGTGGGCACGGCCGGCCAGAGCGAGATCGACATGCAGTACGCGCCGCTGCTCGAGATGGCCGACCAGTTCATGTGGTTCAAGTACGTGATCAAGAACGTCGCGAGGCGGCACGGCAAGACCGTGACGTTCATGCCCAAGCCGATCTTCGAGGACAACGGCAGCGGGATGCACACACACATGTCGTTGTGGAAGGACGGCGAGCCGTTGTTCGGCGGGAGCGAGTACGCCGATCTCAGTGAGCTGGCGCTGCACGCGGTCGGAGGGCTATTGCGCCACGCGCCGGCCGTGCTCGCGTTCGCCGCGCCGACCAGCAACTCGTATCGCAGGCTCGTGCCCGGCTTCGAGGCGCCGGTCAATCTCGTAATGTCCGCGCGCAACCGTTCAGCCGCGGTCCGCATCCCGATGTACAACGCCAGTCCCAGGGCGAAACGTCTCGAATTCCGCTGTCCCGATCCGAGCTGCAACGGCTACCTCACGTTCTCGGCGATGCTCATGGCCGTGCTCGACGGGATACAGAACGGGCTCGAGCCCGGCGAACCGCTCGACCGCGACATCTACGAGATGACGCCGGACGAGCTGGCCCGCTATCCACACACGCCGCCGTCGCTCGACGCGGCGTTGAACGCGCTCGAGCAGGATCACGCGTTCCTGACACGGGGCGACGTGTTCACGAACGACCTGATCGAGACCTGGGTCACTTATAAACGTGAGAACGAGATCGAGCCGCTCCGGCTGCGGCCCCACCCCTACGAGTTCAATTTGTATTACGACAACTGACTCGGTTCCGGGTTCCGGGTTGCGGGTTCCGAGTTGGGCATACGCTTCACTCGGAGCCCGGGACCACTCACGCCGTGAACACTGAAACGCTGGTCGGCGTCGACCCGTAGTGCCTTTCGCGGCTCGCCACTCCGGCGAGACCGCGATTGGCCGGCACGCCGCTCGGCGTGCATCACGGTGAAGCGCAATGAGCCACGGAGCCCTACCGAACGAAGGACCAGTCGAGGCAGAGCGGGCAGGCAAGACCGGGAGCGGGAGTCGACGCTTGCGATGGCTCGCGCTCGCCGGTGTGTTGCTCGTGTCGGCCGGTGCAGCGACGGTGATCCTGAACCTCGTCCCACGTAGCGCCAGCGCCGCCGGCGGTGAAGGTGTGGCCGCGGCGGATGGCACGAACGAAGATGCGGTGCAGGCGGACGGCACGACCGGCGAGAACGGTGAGGAAGAGACGGCCGTGCCGGTGGAGGTGTGGACCCTCGGACGGGGCGAGATCTCATCGTACATCGGGGCGACAGCCAACCTGATCGCCGAGGAAGACGTGACGGTGGTCTCGGAGACCGAGGGCCCGGTCACCGTATTGAACGTGGAAGAGGGTGACCGCGTCGGCGCCGGCCAGGTACTCGCCGTGCTCGACAGCGAGGAGGAGCAGATCGCGGTGCGGACGGCGGATGCGCGCCGTGCGAACGCCAGCCGCAAGCTCGAACGCTCGGCCGACCTCTTCGCCAAAGAGCTGGTCAGCCGTGCAGACTACGAGAACCTGCGTGTCGAGCTCGAGGTGGCCGAGCAGGAACTCGAGGACGCGCGCTGGCGTCTCGAGCGCAACACGTTCCGTGCGCCGTTCGCCGGCGTCGTGACCGCGCGCAAGGTCCAGATCGGCCAACACGTCAGACCCGGCGAGGATCTGTTCCAGGTCACCGACTTCGATCCGCTCATCGCGCGCATCCATCTGCCCGAGACGGATGTGTTGGAGCTCTCCGTGGGCCGGCAGGTGCGGCTCACGCTGAATGCCGATGAGGCGGTCCGCTTCGCGGGGCGCATTCGCCAGATCAGCCCGGTGGTGGACACCGCCACGGGTACGGTCAAGGTGACCATCGAGGCGCACGGCGCGCCGGCGGGTGTCCGGCCCGGCAGCTTCGTCGCCGTCAACGTTGTCAGCGAGAACAGAACCGGAAGGGTGCTGCTGCCGAAGCAGGCGGTCCTTCAGGAGCTGCAATCCAGCCACGTGTTCATCGCGCGCGAAGGCGTGGCAGAGCGGCGTCGCGTCGAGCTGGGTCTCGAGGAAGGTGAGTGGGTCGAGGCGTTGGAGGGTGTCGAGGCAGGCGACCAGGTCGTGGTCGCGGGTCAAGGTGGACTGAAGGACGGCGCGGCGATCCGCATCCTCGACCCCGCGGAAACGAACAATGCGAAATGATGGATGCGCGACGGTGGCTACCCAGAGTGAGCGCGGTCGCCATACGACGGTTCGGGCACGTGTGGTCGCATCGGTTGACAAATGATGAATGATGAATGCGAAATGATGATTGGACGGAAGCGAGTCCAGGGGTATTCATTCATAATTCATGATTCAATTCATCATTCATCATTCATCATTCATCATTTTCCGTTCTGCGCCCCGGTATGAAGCTCATCGAGTTCTCTCTGAGGCGGCGCGTGACGATTGCCATGACATGCGTCGCCGTCGTGCTCTTCGGGCTGGTCGCGTTCGGCAGGCTGCCGATCAACCTGCTTCCAGACCTGTCGTACCCGAGCCTGACCATCGAGACGCGGCTGCCAGGCGCGGCGCCCGCCGAGGTCGAGTCGCTCGTGAGCAGGCCGGTCGAAGAGGTCGTCGGCGTGGTCGCCGGCGTCCAACGTCTGACATCGCGGTCCAGGCCCGGCCTCTCGCAGGTCACGCTCGAGTTCGACTGGGGTCGCAACATGGACTTCGCATCGCTCGACGTGCGCGAGAAGCTCGACCTCATCCGGCTGCCGCAGCAGGCGACGGATCCACTGGTGCTGCGCTTCGACCCGGCGAGCGATCCGATCATGCGGCTCTACCTCACTGGCGGCGAGAGCCTCTACCAGCTTCGCTACGTCGGGGAGGAGGTGCTGAAGAAGGACCTCGAGTCGACCGAGGGCCTGGCCGCGATCAAGGGGAACGGCGGCTACGAGGAGGAGATCCAGGTCCGCATCGACGAGGGCAAGCTCTCAC
>JBOHRM010000868.1:0-6939 GCA_050732715.1 Longimicrobiales bacterium | reverse complement strand
CCTTTGCGACCGGCCTCGCCGTCACGCTCTGACTCGCCGTTCTCGCCACCTTCTTCGGCGCCGTCTTCTTCGGTTTCGACTTCGAGCCCGCCTTCTTCGCCGCCAACCTCCCAGCGGCGGTTTTCGCTGGCTTGGCCTTTCGGGCCATGTTCACCTCCAGGTCCGACGCCGCCGCATGGGCCCCGGCGGCGCGAGAAGGTTCACGATTGGCAGTCGAACATGGCAGTTTCGTGCCGTCAGAGGCTTGAACGGAGCCGGTTCATCGACAACTCGCCCGCCCGTCTCGCGGCGCCAACGGTCCCTGAAACCGGGTCGTGGCGGGGCATCACGGAACCCGCAACCCGAAACCCGGAACCGAGTTTCTCAGACGGCTGGACGGACGGGCGGGAAGATAGTGCACCACACCGTCACGCGCTACCGGCGCGATCGGGGTCCCCCGCGCGACGCGAGTCGCGTGGGGTGGGTCGGGGTGGGGTCGGGGTCCCCGCGCGAGCGATTCGCGTGGGGTGTGGGTCGGGCCCGCGCGACGCGATTCGCGTGGAGTGGGGTCTGGGTCCCCGCGCGACGCGAATCGGGTGGGTTCTGGTTACGGTGAATTGCGCTGGCCGTTTCGCCCAACGCCGGTGCAGGACGAGGATTTCGGGTGGGAAGAGTCGTGGATTTGGCGCTCGCCGGCCGGCGCCGGCGGGTTCAGGCCACTATGCGGCGTTTGCGTCCTCCTGCGTGATGGCCGTATGCTCCTTGCCGTGTGGGATGACCGGCCGGCAGAATCTCAGCCCTGTGTCCTTAAGGCTGCGCAGCTCGGTCGCGGTCAACTCGGGGTGCCGTTCGCCCATGAACTGTAGCGTTTCGTCCATCCACGCCGACTGCTCATCGTCGGCGGCATCAATCACGCCGCATTCGCGGATCGCTCGAAACAGCTCATCGCGCGCCCGGTCGAACGCGCTCGGCGGCCTACGATCTTCCTGGCGACTTCGTTTCTCACGGCTCCTGCGACCCAAACGTGACCTCCTTTCACGAGGCATTGATTTTCGCGCGGTGAGTTACCGCACAAACGCGCGACGGTTCCGTCCGCAACGGGGCGTGCAATCTAAGCCCGCGTGCGAGTGATGCAAAGAGCATCCCGCACGCTCGATCCGGTACGGCTCGAGGTGTATCGCCACCTCTTTACGGCGCTCGCCGAAGAGATGGGCGCCGCGCTGCGCCGCTCGGCGTATTCACCCAACATCAAGGAACGCCGCGACTACTCGTGCGCGCTGTTCGACGGCGCTGGCCGCATGATCGCGATGGGTGATCACATGCCCGTCCATCTCGGCGCGATGCCGATGAGCGTCGCGGCCGCGCTGGCGGATCTCGCGCCGCTCGCTCCCGGCGATGTGGCAGTGCTCAACGATCCTTTCGCCGGCGGCACGCATCTTCCGGACATCACCGTGATCTCGCCTGTTTATGCCGATGGCGATCCGCCGTTGGGCTATCTGGCCGCGCGGGCGCACCACGCCGACGTGGGCGGGATGGCCGGCGGCTCGATGCCGCTCGCCCGTGAGGTTTACCAGGAAGGGCTCAGGCTGCCGCCGATTCGGCTGGTCACCGCCGGGCGGCGCAACCACGACGTCTGGCGCGTGATCCAGGCGAACGTTCGCACGCCCGACGAGCGGGAGGGCGACCTGTCGGCTCAGCTCGCCGCGCTCGTCGCCGGCGAACGGCGTCTCGTTGAGCTGGTGTCGCGCCGCGGGCGCGCCGAGGTCGAGACCGCCATGGCCGCGCTGCTCGCGTACTCGGATCGTCTGGTCCGACAAGGCCTGACCCAGCTGCCCGCCGGCGTCTACCAGTCAGAGGATTTCCTCGATGACGACGGCTTCGGCTCCGAGCCGCTCGCGATCCGCGTGCGAATCGACGTGCATGGTGACGCGGCGTCCGTGGATTTCGCCGGCACGGCGCCGCAGGCGGAGGGCGGCGTCAACGCCGTCGCGGCGATCACCACCTCCGCCGTCCGGTACGCGTTCCGCTGCGTGCTCGAATCCGTGCTCGGCCAGCCGCTGCCCGCCGGCGGCGGCGAGATGGCCGCCATCACGATCGTCACGCCCGAAGGCAGCTTGGTGAACGCGCGGCCACCCGCGAGCGTCGCCGCCGGCAACGTCGAGACCTCACAACGCATCACCGACGTCGTCCTCGCCGCGCTCGCGGTGGCACTGCCCGACCGCGTGCCCGCACAGTCTCAGGGCACGATGAACAATCTGACCGTGTCGGGGATCGACCCGCGGACGCACGAGCCGTTCGCGTATTACGAGACGATGGCGGGCGGGATGGGCGCGTCACGCGCGGGTCCCGGCCTGTCCGCCGTGCACGTGCACATGAGCAACTCGCTGAACACGCCGATCGAAGCGATCGAGCACGCCTACCCGCTGCGCGTGCGTGGGTACGCGCTCCGGCACGGCAGCGGCGGCCGCGGCCACCACCCGGGCGGCGATGGCGTGCGCCGCGACATCGAGCTCCTCACCGACAGCGACGTGAGCCTGCTCACCGAGCGCCGGCGATTCGCCCCCGCTGGCCTCGCCGGCGGAGGCGACGGCGCGCCCGGCGAAAACGTGCTCATCCGCGGTGGCGCCGAACAGCCGCTCCCCGGCAAGGTTACGCTCCGCCTCCGCGCAGGAGACATCCTGAGCTTGCGCTCGCCCGGCGGAGGCGGGTGGGGTAGGTAGTTCCGGGTTCCGGGTTCCGGTTTGCCCCGGCCCACCACCCGTTTGGGGCATTGCTGGTGCCGCCGCGGCGGCATGGAGAACTGAGTTGAAGAGTTCGCGAGTTGGTGAGTTGCGCTTTGGACTCAAGTCATGGCGACTCACCACTCGGAACCCGGAACTCGGAACCCGGAACCCGGAACCCGTCATCTCCGCCGCAGCGTCAAACTGCCGTTGACCGTCGAGAGCGATAGGGTCCGGCCGCCGCTGCCGATCGTGCCGTTGATGCGCTTGGGGCCGAAGCGGCCACGGATCGTCAGCGGGAAATCGGTGCTGATCCCGCCGTTCACCGTCGTTGCCGACACCTCTGTGTTGACCTCGCCGCTCAGTGCCACCGTGATGGCGCCGTTGACCGTCTCGTATTCGAGCTCGCCCGACCAATCCGATCGGCCGAGCGCGACATCGATCGAGCCGTTGACCGTCGACGCCCGGGCGATGCCCGTCGTGGTCGCGGTGACGCTGCCGTTGACGGTTCGCGCGGTCACATCACTCTCGAGCGAAGTCGCGCGCACGTTGCCGTTCACGGTTTGGCCGATGAATTCGACGCCCGGCGGGACGCTGACGGTGAACTGGACGCTCACGTCGTTGTTGCGCGTTTCGTTGCGGCCGCCCGAGCCGGGCCGGCACTCGTTCGGCCGGCGGCCCGACGGCGAGGGGTAGACGGTGCAGATCGTGACGCCGGCGTCGTGCTCGACCACCACGATCTCGACCTCCGCGGGATCGCTGCGACGCCCTGTTTTCCGTGCGGTCACGCGGACTTCGTCGCCGGCGGCGAGGTTCGCGGTGATCCCGCCGTTCACGCCCTTCACCTCGATCGAGCGGCCCGGCGCCACCTGCGCACGCCAGTCCCACGTCTCTTGTGCGTCGACGCGCGCCGGGCCGGCCAGCATCGTGCCGAGCACCGCCAGGATCAGCGCACCAGTAGTCGTCGTCTTTCTTATCTTCACACTTCTCCGGATTAGAGCCTCGGCCGAAACGCCGAGCCAGCCTCTTCGCGCGCGACCCCGCCAGCGCCCTCGGTTCACAACTGCCATCTCGGTAGGGTGATTGCCGCCGAGTTGGGAATCGGCATCGCATACGAATACCAACCGACATTTCGCGATGTCGGCCGCTGCGAGTTGGGCTGTATGCGCCGCGCTACTGCGGCCGCACCAGTTGGATTGTTCCATTGAACGACTCGAGATCGAGCTGCGCACCGCCGGTCCCGATCACGAAGCTCATCTCGCCTTGCTGTAGTGCTCCTCGCACCTCAACCGGAAAATCGGATTCGATCTCGCCGTTGTGCGTCGACACGTGCACGTCGGCGCCGGCGTCTGCCGGGATCGTGACGCGGAGGCTTCCGTTGTGGCTCGATAGGTTGTACCGGCCGCCATTACGCAGTGATCCCTGGTAGTGGATCGGGCCGTTGGTCGTCTCCGCATGGACGTTGTCCGCCGCGATATTCGCGAGTTGAATCTCGCCCGTGACGGACTCGGCTGACACGTCGCCAGTGATGTCGGACATGTGGACGTTGCCGTTATTCGCGTCGACGGAGACGTTGCCAGTAATGTCGGACATGCGGACGTTGCCGTTATTGCTGTCGGCGATCACAGTGCCGCGCGCGCCCGTCACGATGATCTCGCCGTTGTTTGAATCGATCTCGCGCCGTCCGCGCCCACCCCGCACGATGATGTCGCCTTGACCGTTATCGACGACGACATCGCCATCGACGTCCTGCACGAGAACGCCGCATTCGTTGCAATCGACCTCGATCGAATAGTTGCGCGGCACGGTGATGTCGTACTCGATGCCGTGCGCCGGCCCGCGTTCCTCGTCGCCTTCGAGCTGGACGCCGGTGGCCGAGCGATCGATTTCGATGCGGATGCGACTGGAATGGGCCGCCCCGACCCGCATGGCCGCGCGATCCCAGGAGCGGATGCGGACCGCGCCCTGGTGATTGTCGATGCTAAGTGTGCCGCCCGGCTCGACCGCGAACGTAGTATCCGTCTGCTCCTGTGCGTGTAACGGCGAGGCGAGCCCGCCGATCACGAGCAGCCCGAGCATGGCCCGCATGCGTCAGATCTCCGCACGCGCAACCTGCGTTGCCCGGCGCAGCACATCGATCTTCTTCTCGACGGTGTTGCCCAGGTGCCGGTTGAGGTAGTTGTTGCCGGGGTCGCTCTCGAGCGCGGCCATGGCCTGGACGATCGCCGCGTCGATGATCCCGAGGTTCGACTCGAGCACAGCAACGGTCACGGGATCGAGCGAATCACGCTGTTCGTCGAGGGCACGCTCGAGCTGCGCGATCGTGTTGCGTTGCTCGTACTCGATGAACCGCGCGGCGGACGGGTTGTCGGCCAGCGCGTGCACGTTCGCCGCGGGCGCCGGTTCGGCGCGGTCGAGGTTCAGCGTCACCCAGACCGCGGTTCCGGACGCGAGCGCCAGCGCGATCGACGCGGCTGCGAGCTGCGGCACCGAGAACGAGACGCGCCGCCGCGGCCGGCTCCGCACTCGCGGGTCCAGCGTGCCCGAACCGAACGTGGGTCCTGTCGGCCCGGCGCCCACACGCGTTTGCGCTTCGCTGCCAGCGCTCGGGAGATCCGACTCGATGCGTGCGCGGATCCCCGGCCAGAGGTCAGCGCTCGGCTCCGTGGGCGGCAGCGCGGCGGCGCGCGCCACGACCGCGCGCAGCTCGGCGAGCGTCGCGCGGCAGGTGGCGCAGTCGACGAGGTGCGTCTCGATCAGCGCCTCGTCGCGTGGGTCCATGTCCCCGTCGAGATATTCCGAAAGTCGATCCGTATAACGATCGATCATGGTCCAACTCCGTTTCAGCCCAGATACTGCCTGAGCGCCATGCGGGCACGGTGCAGCTGGGATTTCGACGTGCCCGCCGTGACTTGAAGCAGCTCCGCGATCTCCTCGTGCGTGTAGCCTTCGACATCGTGCATCAGGAAGACATCACGCGCGCCACGCGGTAGCCGTTGGATCGCGGCCTCGAAGTCGACGCGCAGGTCGGCGCGGTCGCGCCGGCCGGCGAACGGCAGCATGGTCGGGTCCGCCGACTCGTAGCGCTGCCGGTGCGTGCCGAGCGTCGCCCGCCGGGCGAGGATCACGTTGACCGCCAGGCGATAGAGCCAGGTGCCGAACGCTGACTCGCCGCGGAACTTGCCCAGCTTGCGCCAGGCCCGGACGAACACCTCCTGCGTCGTGTCGTCGGCCTCGTCATCGCCGATCATACGGCGGCAGAGCGAGTGGATGCGTGCGATGTGCCGGCGGTACAGCCGCTCGAACGCATCGGCGTCTCCAGCGGCCGCTCTCGCCGCTTCCGCATTCTCGGTCGACGCCGTTTCCGACGCCGGCGTCAGTGGGGTTCTCAGAGTCAGTACACTCACTCGTTCACATCCCGGCCGCGTTTCCAGGATGATTAGATACTCGGGCTCACGGGACGGTTGGAAAGCTAGGGTTGGTCGTATGGCGCGGGCTAGGGCTGGCGGCTAGGGCTGGCGGCCGGCTCCGGGTCTGCCCATCATTCGACGCATGGCTCTGCGAATCGTACAGGTCGACGCGTTCACGAGCGAGCCGTTCGCGGGCAACCCCGCCGCGGTGTGCGCGCTCGATGACCGGGGTCCCCACGCGACGCATGTAGCGTGGGGTGAGGGCCACCGGGGTCCCGACGAGACGCATCTCGCGTGGGGTGAGGGCGCACCACGAGACGAACGGTGGATGCAGGACGTCGCCCGCGAGATGAACCTGTCAGAGACGGCGTTTCTAGTCCGGGAGGGCGACGGCGTTTTTCACCTGCGCTGGTTCACGCCGGCCACGGAGGTGGACCTCTGCGGGCATGCGACGCTGGCGAGCGCGCACGTGCTGTGGGAAGACGGACACCTCGAGCCCGGCGAGACGGCGCGGTTCCGCACGCGCAGCGGACTGCTCACCGCCGCGCGCGAGGACGGCTGGATTACGATGGACTTCCCCGCCGAGCCGGCGGCGCCGGTGGACGCGCCGGCCGCGCTGATCGATGCGCTCGGCATCGCGTCGATCACCGGCGCGTCGCGGAATCGGATGGATGATCTGGTCGAGGTCGAGTCCGACGCGGCCGTGCGCGCGTTGAGGCCGGATATGACGAGGCTGCGCGAACTCACGCGGCGCGGCGTAATCGTGACCGCCCGCGCGGCCGACCCGGCGTACGATTTCGTCTCGCGGTTCTTCGCGCCCGCCGCCGGCG